>DQSS01000027.1 GCA_015663165.1 Arcobacter sp.
AAATTCATTTACATGTAAAGAGTGAGAGAGTTGCTTATATATGTTTAGTTTTTTCTCTTTCCCTATTATGAAAGCGTGATAATTTTTTGATTTTAATTTGGAAATAATTTGTAAAAATTCTTTTACACCTTTTCTTTCAAATCCACTTCCTACAAAAAGAATGATTTTTTTTTCTTTGTTTATTCCAAATTCATTTGATAATTTAGTAAAGGACTCTTCATAATTACTTTTTTTCATATTTACACCATTATAAACTACTGAAATTTTTGAAGGTTCAATATTGTAAGTTTCTATTATTTGATTTTTTATCATGTTTGAATTAGCAATAATTCTTTTTGTATTTTGAAAACACTTTTTTTCAAGATAAAGATATACAATATTCAGAGGATTGAATTTTCTTTTTTTAGTTTTTAAAAACTCTTTATGTACTCCATCTCCAGCACGATATATATCTGCACATGTAATTCTTTCTAGTGAGAAGTAAAAATTATTTTTTTTGTTTTTACAAATCACTAAGTTAAACAGGAGAGCTTTTACCCATGAGGATAAAAATTTTGGAAAAACAGAATTTATAATTTCGTGTTTAATGTTCCTATCTGTCAATTCTTCTGTAAGCCTTGAAAGATAGTTTTCAGCTCCCCCAAATTTGGTTTTGTTTGCTCTAATAAAATATATTTTTTTCATGTCTGTTTTTCTTTCAAGTATATTCCTAATAGTATCCCATATAAAGGATAGAAGAATTTTGCCTCACTATCTCCAAAAAAACTTCCAAAGATTAGCGAAACAATAAAACCAATTGTTCCTAAAAACATAAATGTACCAAATATTTTAAATATAGTATTTTCTGAATATTTTAGTGTTTTATAAGATATTTTTAGGTTAAAATATAGAAAATATAAAAAGGCTAAAAGTCCTAAAATACCGAGGCTATAAAGAGTTCCTAAATACTCATTATGAGCTTGTGCATAAAGTCTATAGGGTATGTTTTCAGGTCTGTTTTGCCACGTCTCTGTAATGCTTTTTTTATATAAAAATCTACCATAACCCTTTGGTATAAAAGGTTCTTGTGTTCTGTAAAGAATTATTGAATCCCACATGGCTAGTCGAGAGACAGTTGAGTGACCTAATTTATACTTTTTTTCCAATGTTTGGTATTGGCTGGGTGAGTAATCTTTTAAATGTTTAATTGTATTTATAACTTTATAAGCATTGAATCTTGTTGGAAAATTTTGAGAATATACAATAAATCCTAGAAGAGAAAATATTATAGAGAAGGTAATTATGTATTTTATTAATCTGTTTTTATAAAACAATAAAAAATAAACAAATAAAATTAAAATTAAAGCAATAAAAGTAGCTCTTGTATTATTTGCAACTATAGAAACTATTGATAGAGCGATAAAAGGCAGTACATAGAATTTATATTTTGAAAAAAGAAAGGCAATTGACATCGCAAATGCATAAGTTGCCCATATCCCAAATCTTTCTCCACCACCAGAGTCTAGTAATCCACCTGCACGATATGGCCACGTGTTATGAGTGTACCATATGAAAATATTTATAAACGTGTGCAATAAAAGAACACTAGCTATGATATAAAGTATATATTTGATTCTTTTTTTATCATTTAAAATAGTATATAGAAAAAAGATGGCCATAACAATAAAACTTCTAATTAATTCACTCTTTATCTCTTTTAGAGATTCCTTGATGTCTGGTGTAAATAATAATGATAAAATTGATAATATAAGAAGTACAGAAAACACTATTAGTATATTTTTATAGAAAAGTATACTTTTAATGTGTAGATTTCTATAATTTCTTATTAGAAAAACTATTATAAAAAATCCTAAAGATATACTTTGTATGGAAGTTGCATGTGCTATAGGGAGTGAAAAAAAGTAAATTGATAGGAATATCAAATCTACATATGTAATTAAAAAATTCTTAATACTATTTATTATATTCACTTATTTTTCTTTAACGAATTTAAAAAGCTTACGATATATTTAGCATTTGTTTTGTAATTTCTTTTTTGTTTCACTATATTGAAACCATTTAAGCCCATTCTATTTAATTCTTCTTTATCCATTTGCAATATGTTATTAATTGTTTTAGATATTGAAACAGTATCAAAATGTACAAAGAATGCAGAGTTAGTATCAGCATATAAATCAACAGCTTCTGGTATGGCAGTTGTTATAACAGCTAATTTACACGCAAAATATTCTGATAGTTTAATTGGAGAAGCAACGGTGTATAAATCATTAATAGGTATTAAAGAAATACCAACATCATAGCCTGCCATAGTTTTATACAGTGTTTTTCTATCCAGCGAATTGTATATATTTACTAGATTTTCATTTTTTTTCATTTTTGATTTATATGTAGTTGCTTCATCAAAATTTTTGGTGTAAACATCAAGAATCCAATTTTGGCTTTTTACATTAGAAAAAGCTTCAAAAATTTTATCTATTTCTCTTAGTTTATCAACAGTACCAATATATAAAAATCTTACTTTATTATCATCGCTTTTTTTATTCAAAACATCACTACTTAATTCAAAATCAAAACTAGAATATATGTAAGTATATGGTTTATTGGATTGATTAATAACTTTATTCATCATCTTAGAATTAGGAATTAAAAAGTCACATTTTTCTATTAATTTTGTCTCTTCTTTGCTCTTGAACATATATTCAATATATTTTCTAAGAAGTTTTTTCTTCTCAATATGAGCTTGTACTAATCTTCTATAGCTATGCAGAAATGTTGATTGAAACCCAATTTGAGAATTTTTGTTATTGTTTATGATATTTTTTAGTACATTAAAATCATTTCTTACTATATAGAAGTTAGGAGAATCAAATGCAAGATCTTTTAACTCATTAATAAAATTATACCTTTTTGATTTTTTTATTACTAAATTCCCATCAGATAGTTTCTTTGTTTTTTCTCCACTATATACAATTTGAATTAAGAAGAATTTTTTTAAGTATTTATTGAAAAGTGCTTCTACTGAAGTATGATTTGAGTTTTCATTTTCAGATGGAAAATATACTATTTTTTTCATTTTCTCTCTTTATAAAACTTAGAAGGTGAGCCTATATTTATACTATATTCTAAAGTATCTTTGTTCACGATACTTCCACAGGCTACTACCGAACCTTTTTTTATTGTAACTCCAGCTAAAATTATAGATGATGCACCAATCCAAACATCATCTTCTATAACAATTTTATTATGAGTAATTCCTTGTTTTTTTATATATACTTTTTTGTCCATAAAATTATGATTGTAAGGGATAATCTGGACATTTGGACCAATTAAAACATTTTTTCCTATAATAACATCTCCCATACCGTTTATAACGGTGAAGTTATTGATTTCACTTCCTTCTCCAATTATAATGCTTCCTTTTCCTGCATTTAGATAAGAGTATCTATTTAAAATAGTGTTATTTTTTAGGGTTATTTTACCTTTTGCTGCATCTATAGAACTATTACTATGCACTTCTACATTTTGTTCTATAGTTATGTTTTTAGGGTTTTTGATAAAAGCATATAATGATATTTTAGATTTATTTAAAAATCTATTTTTTAGTATGAATATTATTTTTTTAAACATGGGTTAACTTCTTTTTTAATTCTAAAAATACTTCTTGTGCACTTATTAGTTTCATAAGTTCATTATTTCTTTTTTTCTTTGGCTGAGATTGCACTTCTAATCCATCTTTTTGTATTACTGTATGTTTATTAATTAAAGAAGGGTGGGGGCCACTCATAGAACTATTTGTTGTTGAAAAAAGACTAATAGTAGGAGTATCTATTGCTATAGCAAGATGCATTGTCCCTGTGTCATTTGTAACTAAAACATTCATTTTTTCAATCAGATATGGCAACTCTTCTATTGAAAATAGTCCACAACTATTAAGTATATTTTTTTGAAATGGTTTAGTAATCTTTTCTGCCAAATTATATTCTTTTTGAATACCAGTGATAATAATAGTTAAATCTTTTTTCCATTTAATTAATTTTTGTGATAGTTCTATAAAGTTTTCAAGAGGCCACATTTTGTATGTATCTGCAGCACCTATTTGAAATCCTATAATTATTTTTTTACCTTTTATATAATTATTGATTTTATCTTTTGTTTTTTTATTGTTTAGTTTTGATATTTCTAGCTTTGTATATAGTTCTTTTGCATTTATTTTTCTTAAAATATCAAGTCTGTCTTCTATTGTATGTTGTTTTTTTTGAGTAAAATCAAAAGATAAATTTGATTTTAAATTTGATTTAGTAGGGTGTTTCAGGATAAAACTACAACCAGAAAGTACAGCTATTTGTATATCTTGAGGTCCATTTCCATGAAGAATGATTGCCATTTTAGGTTTGTACTTTTTTATCTCTTTTATTGTTTTAAAATATCTTTTATAGCCACCATAAAATGGGATAATGTTATCTATATAAGAAAAATCCTTAAATAGAGGAATAAGCTTTTTATGGACTAAAAAAATTATCTTCGTATCTTTAAAAGAGGATTTTAAACTTTTTATTGCGGATGAAGATAAAATAGTATCGCCTAATGCAGTGTTAGAAATAACTAATATACTTTTAGAGATATTATTAAAAGTTTCTATTTTTTTAAGTTGTGTTGGATGTGATTTAAGATAAGATTTTAAGTGCAAATGATAACAATAATCTCTCATTTTCTTCAAATAATTCAAATACTCATCCTAATTTAAAAATTCTTCTAGAAAGCCATTTTTTAGATTTTTTATATAAGCTTTTATTTTAGCATTGTTTTTGTTAATGTCTGATGAAACTTTTTTTTCTACAATACCTTCAATTATATATGAACTATATTTTGCCTTGAAGTGCGTTGTATCTTCATAGTTATCTAAGTTGGTTATAAATCTCATATCTGCTTGGAAATCATATAATTTAGCATTTTGCAAATTACTGAGTTTTTTGTCTATATAAAGTTTTAGTTTTAAAGCATCATCTATCCATCCCTGCTCATCTATATCATACCACGCCAAAATAGAGTACGGTGGCAAAAATATGAAGAATTTTATATTTGGATTTGATTCTATAGTTTTGTAAATATTTTCATCAAAATTTCTTTTTAATGTTCCATATGAAAAGTCTTTTTTATTAAATTGTGATTAACAAGTTTTTTTTGAAAAGGAACACTAATCCCCATATCACTTTTTTAACTTGTTTTGTTTGAATTGCTTTAGATAGAATCAAGTTCTGTTCATAAGCTGTTGAGCCTGATATTGATAGTTTGAGAAATGATGAGTTAAAAGTTTTATCTACCAGAGGAATATAAAACTTTTCTGTCATTGATGTTCCAATTATTACACCATTGTATTTATAATATTTAGCAAGACCTGGATTTAGGTACCTTTGATCTCCTCCCAAAAAGGCGGGGTATATGGTTGTTTTCTATAGTGTTGATAAGGATCTGTGATAAAATTTATTGAGACTACTAGCAAAATACAAATTATTGAGCTATATATAGATTGTTTTACCCAGTTTGTATACACAAGTTTGTCTTAGAAATTAAAATATAAAAATATCTGGTATTTATTTAAATTCAATGTTGCAATTAAAAACATCATTAGAAATGAGAACAGATATATTTTATTTGGTTTAAACTTTTCAATAAAATAGTTTGAATTTTTACCTACAGAGACGAGTAAAATAGCCAAAAGAATGATTAAAAATACTTTTGGTTTACTGTCAATGTGCAGTAATAGATTTTCTTTTGTTAGTAATTCTATTGAATAAATGTTAAACATATTTTTAATGAGTTCAGTAGCAGAGGAAAAATTTTCAGCTCTAAAGAATACCCAAGTAAGATTAATAAAGTTAAATGTTATAAACCAAGCTAAAATTTTATTCATTTTAAAACCAAGAGTATTCCAACTTCTATGTACAATTAGAGCAAAGCCATGTAAAAAACCCCAAAATATAAAAGTCCAACCAGCACCATGCCAAAGACCACCTAGTATAAAAGTAGCCATAAGGTTGTAGTATGTACTTATATTTCCTTTTCTGTTTCCTCCTAAAGGTATATAAATATAATCTCTTAAAAATCTAGAGAGTGTCATATGCCATCTTCTCCAAAAGTCTTGAATACTAAGAGCCTTATATGGAGAGTTAAAGTTGATAGGAAGTTTTATGTTAAAAAGCAATGCAGCACCAATCGCCATATCAGTATAACCACTAAAGTCAAAGTATAGTTGAAAAGTATATGATAACGATGTTGCCCATGCCTCTGCAATATTTAAAATTTCTGTATTCTGATAACCCATGTTTGCAACTTTTGCAAAGTGGTCTGCGATAATAACTTTTTTAAAAAGTCCCATAGAGAATATAAAAAGACCAGTAGCAATATTTTTATAGTTTTTTACTTTGTTTTTTATATTTGCAAATTGAGGCATCATCTCTTTGTGATGAACTATAGGACCAGCTATGAGTTGAGGAAAAAAAGTAACAAATATAGCATAGTTTAAAAAGTCATATTCTTTGGTTTCACCTCTATAACTATCGACAAGATAAGCAATTTGCTGAAAGGTAAAAAATGATATTGCTAGAGGAAGAGCAAGATGAAGTAAACTAATATCATTATTAGATACTTGATTTATATTTTCTATAAAAAAATCAGCATATTTAAAATATCCAAGTAATGACAAGTTAGCAATAACACCAAATATAAGTATTGATTTATTACTTATATTTTTATTTTTTACAAAAGAGTTTCCTATAGTGTAGTTAAATAACATTGAGATTAGTATAAGTGGAAGATAAGCCACATTCCACCAACTATAGAAAAATAGTGAAGCAAATACTAAAAATGCTTTTGATGCTGTCAATAATCTTTTTTCATTTAAATAGTAGTATATGAAAAATACTATTGGTAAAAATATGAAAATGTATTCTACGGAGTTAAATAGCACTATTACCCTTTTTTAATAATGTTTTATTATATAGTAAAATAAGTTAAAA
>DQSS01000075.1 GCA_015663165.1 Arcobacter sp.
AAACATACTCAAGTAGATATATCTAACTATTTAAATCTATCAAAATCTTCAATATCAAAAATTATTAAAAGTGGAGATTCAACCCCTGGGGTGTAGGTTGTTAATATTATTTTAATCTAATAATTCACTAGCAATATCAAATTTATTTGCAGTCATAAGGTGAATTTTTGGATGGTATTTTTTAACTTCATTAAATAAATCACTACTTAGTTTCATACCTACTTTATACTCTTCTTCGATACTTATTTTTGAAGCTTTTGTAAGCTCATCTATCCACATATCAGGTACATGAATACCTGGAACATGAGAAGATAAAAATTGTGCAGTTCGTAGCTTTGTTATTGGAAAAATACCTATTATAAGTTCTGAATCTTTTCTATCATCTACAAAAGTACTTTTTGCTATTTGAAAACTTTCTTTTAGTTGTTTTGCATTTTCTATATCATATACTGGTTGAGTTATTATTCCTACTGCTTTGTTTTTTATCTTTTTTGCCATCTTTTTTTCTAGTGATTTAAAAGACTTTGCATAAGAGTTTATAACTGCAAATGGTGAGATTTGTTTTGGTGCTATTTTAAAAGGCTTACCTGAATAATCCATACCATTGTTAAATGAATTGATTATCTCTAAAAGCATATTTGAGTTTGATTCAAATACACCTTTTGTATGTGGTTGGTCACTCATATTTGCAGGATCTCCTGTAAGAGCTAGTATTGCTCTTACATCAAAATCATTACTTCCAAGTAGATCGCTTTGAAGTGCTATTTTATTTCTATCTCTCATTGACATGGTTGCTATACATGGAAGATTGAATTCTTTTTGAAGTTTTACTGCTGCAAAAAGTGAATTGTATTTTAGTTTTGCTAGTGGATTGTCTGTTGTTGAAAATCCTGCAATTTTAGAACATAAGCTATATTCTTTTATTTTTTCAATTATACCGTCAAATGATGGCTCATGAGATGGTGTAGTTTCAAGTGTAATATATGTATCATTTTTTAATGTATCTAATAATTTATCGAACATACTTTTTTAACCTTTTATTTGATATAATCGCGATTATAACATAATATATGTAAAAAATAATATATATAATAAAAGGTAAAGATATGAAATTAGCAGTATTTGATTTTGATAGTACATTGATGGATGGAGAAACTATTGATTTTCTTGCAGAACAATTAGGACTTGAAAAAGAAGTATCTTACATAACAGAAGAAGCTATGAGTGGAAGACTTGACTTTTTTGAATCACTTACAACTAGGGTGAAACTTCTTAAAGGTTTAGAGTATTCTAAAGCTGTTGAAATATGTAAAGACCTACCTTTAATGCCAGGTGCTGTTGAGACTATAAAAGCTCTAAAAGATAAAGGCTACAAAGTAGTTTGTTTTTCTGGTGGATTTAGAATAGGTACTGGACCTGCAAAAGAGGTACTTGGAATTGATGCTGACTTTTCAAATATCTTACATGAAAAAGATGGAATCCTTACTGGGTTTGTTGGTGGAGATATGATGTTTTCATCAAGTAAAGGTGATATGATTCAAAGAATCCAGCAACTTTTGGGTGCAACTAAAGAGACTACTTTAGTATGTGGAGATGGAGCAAATGACTTATCTATGTTTCCCTTTGCAGATAAAAGAGTTGCTTTTTGTGCAAGAGATATCTTAAAAAAAGAAGCAAATATTATTATCGATGAAAAAGATTTAACTCTAATATTAGACCACATCTAAGGAATTAAAATGACACTAATAGAAAAACTAGAATCAAAGCAAAGACTATCATATGAAGATGGTGTTGCACTTTATGATTTAGATGTACTAACTCTTGGAAAATATGCAAATAAAATAAGAGAAGAAAAGCATTCTAAAAAAACATACTACAATGTAAATAGACATATAAATCCTACAAATATTTGTAAAGATGTATGTCATTTTTGTGCATATAGTGCAAGTAGAAAAAACCCTAAACCATATACTTTAAAACATGATGAGATTATGGATACAGTTGCATCTTCAGTTAAAAATGGAATCAAAGAAGTTCATATAGTTTCAGCACATAATCCTGATACAGGATTAGAGTGGTACCTTGAAATATTTGCAAAGATAAAAGAAAAATATCCCGAACTTCACATAAAAGCTTTAACAGCTGCAGAGATACATTTTCTAAGTGAACAATACAATAAATCTTATGAAGAGATTATAAACCTTATGCTTGAAAATGGTGTAGATTCTATGCCTGGTGGTGGGGCTGAAATCTTCGATGAAGAGATAAGAAAAAGAATCTGTGGAGGAAAAGTTACATCTCAACAATGGCTAGACATCCATAAACTTTGGCATGAAAATGGTAAACAATCAAACGCAACTATGCTATTTGGGCATATAGAGACAAGAGAATCAAGAATCGACCATATGATGAGACTTAGAGATTTACAAGATAAAACAAATGGCTTTAACGCTTTTATTCCACTTGTATATCAAAAAGAAAATAACTTCTTAAAAGTTACAGATTTTCCAACAGCAAATGAGATACTAAAAACATTTGCAATATCAAGACTTATGCTAGATAATATACCACATCTAAAAGCATACTGGGTAACTTCAACTATAAAGTTAGCCCTAATAGCTCAAGAATTTGGAGCAAATGATTTAGACGGTACTATTGAAAAAGAATCTATAAATAGTGCAGCAGGTGCAGCTAGTGCAAATGGTATGGCTCAATGTGAATTTACAGGTCTTATTAAAAACTCTGGATTTGTACCTGTGCAACGCGATAGTTTGTATAACGAAATCAACTAATATACAAGTAATTTAATATAATGAAACATTTAAAAGGGTACACGAAACGATATTTTTCATTAGCAATTATTGCTATGTACTCTACACTTTTTAAACTTACTCGTGCAGATTCAAACTTTCAGTATCATCTTAAAGCTTTTGAATATATAAAACCAAGTCGTGCCCCTCCTACTTATTAAGGGGATTTTTAAGTAAAATATAAATCCTCTTTATCTTATAAAATATAAAATAAACTAGGACAAACAATGACAAAAATAATCTTAAGTGTAGCAACAGTTTCACTTCTTACAACAGCACTAAGTGCAAATCTAAACGATAGTGAAATCACAATTTCAAGTGCAACAAAATCAGAACAATCAATCAAAGATGTTACTTCAAATATAGAAGTTATTACAGGTGCAGAATTAGAAAGCAAAAATATTACAACAATAAGTGAGGCTTTAAATTTAGTTTCAGGTATTGACTATACTTCAAATGGAGGTATGGGAAAAAGTACTTCTATAACATTAAGAGGTATGTCTTCGAAAAGAATACTAGTATTGATTGATGGTGTAAGATTTAATGATATTACAGGATTAAGCGGTGCTCCATTTGCTGATTTAATGATAAACAATATAAAGCAAATAGAAGTAATCAAAGGTGCACAAAGTGGTGTTTGGGGTGCTGATGCCAGTGCGGGTGTTATTAATATCATTACAAAAAATGAGAAAATAGGAACACATGGAAGTGCAAATATTGAAATAGGTAGTTTTAATACAAAAAAAGCATCTTTTAATATATCAAATAGAACGAAAAAAGCATTTATTCAAATAGGAATAAATGAAATTTCAACAGATGGATTTTCTGCTCAAGTACCAAATGGTGATAATGTAAATGACTATGAAGATGATGGATATAAAAATACAACTACAACTTTAAAAGCTGGTTTAAATATTGATGATGATAATAAAATAAATTTAGCTCATACTATTATTAAATCTGATAATGAGTTTGATGGATTTAATGCTCCTAATGATGCTTTATCAAAAAGTGAAAGCAATCATGAATTTACGTCACTAAATTATAATAATAAAAATAAATTTAGTACAGTAAATATTTTTGCTAAAAACTCTTCTTTAAATAGATATTACCCAAATGGATGGACTAAAGATTATAATGGAAGAGTAAAAGAATATGGATTTAAATCAAAAGTAACTTATAATAAAAAAGATTTTACTGTATTTGGAATTGACTATAAAAGTTTTGAGCATAAAAATACAATTGATAAACAATATAATAATAAAGCATTTTTTATTACAAATAGTAATAATCTAAAAGCACTATTAGGTGGAGATACAATTGTAACTCAATCGCTAAGAAGAGATACATATGATGTATTTAAAAATAAAACTACAGGAAAAATAGGACTTAAGCACAATTATAAATTTTTAAAAGATTTTTCTTTAAGTGCAAATTATGGTACAGCTTATAATGTTCCTACTTTATATAACTTATATAGTGCATATGGAAATGAAAATTTAACTCCTGAAGAAACTAAATCTTACGATTTGACATTGTCTTATAAAAATACAAATATATCTTATTTTAGTAGTAAAACAAATGATATGATAGAATATGACTTTTCTACAAGTAAGTATTCTAACTCAGAAGACTCTATAGAAGTAAGAGGTATAGAATTCTCATATAAACAAGCTGTAGGAATAGAATCATTTTTAAAATTAAGTTATACAAGACTAAATGGTGAATCTATAAGAAGGAAAGCCAAAGAACAAATGAAAGTTAGTGTTGATTATTTTGGAATAAAAAAACTTCATTTAAATATAAATGGTATTTATGTGGGTGAAAGGTTTGATGATAGTGCAAAAACAAAACAAACAGGAAAATATACAGTAAGCAACTTTATTGCAAATTATAAGTTAATAAAAAATACAACAGTATATGCTAAAGTAAATAATATTACAGATAAATACTATCAAACAATAGATGGTTATTCTTCAAGTCCTAGAGCATATTATGCTGGTCTAAAAGTTAAGTTCTAGAAAGGATAAGTAGTGAAGTATATTGTATTTTTATTTGTAATATTTTCTTATTCTTTCTCATATGAAAGAATTGTTGCATTAAGCCCAAGTATAAATGAGATCATATATGCACTTGATGCTCAAAATAAAATAATAGGAAATACAACATACTCTCGCTTTCCAAAAGAATCAAACTCTAAACAAAAAGTTGGGGGATATTTTTCTCCTAGCTTAGAGAAAATAATAGCTTTAAACCCAGACCTAGTAATAATGCAAAAACATTATAAGTTTATGAAAAAACTAAATAAATTAGGAATAAAAACAAAAGTAGTTCAAATAAATAATCTTGAGAATATAAAAAAGTCAATTTTAGATATAGGTACAATCACAAGCAAAAAAGATAAAGCACTAAATATAGTAAAAGAAATAAATCTAAAAATAAAACAAATACAAAATATAGTAAAAGATAAAAAAATATTATTTGTAATAGGACACAATACTTCTTTAGTAAAAAGGATATTTGTAAGCGGATCTAATTTGTATTTTGAAAGTATTATAAATGTAAGTGGAAATCAAAATGCATATCAAAGTACGGTAAAAGGTCAGCCTGTTTTGAACTATGAAAATATTATAGCTCTAAATGCTGATATAGTTATCTTACTTTCTCCATATATAAAAGAAAATAATTTAACCAAAAAAGAGTTATTAGAACCTTGGAAAGATATACCTATAAAAGCTAGTAAAAATAACAATATTTATTTTATAGATGCAAAATATGCTGGTATGCCAAGTGATAGAATCATATATTTTTTAGATGATTTTAAAAATATATTACAAAGATACAAAAAAAATGATACAAGTAAATAATTTCTCAAACTATATTTTAAAAGATATATCTTTAGAAATAAAAGAAAAAAATTTAATAATTATAGGCTCAAATGGAGCAGGAAAAACAACATTAGCAAAACTAATTGCAGGTTTAATTCCAACACAAAATATAAAAATAAACAACATAAACCCATCAAATATATTTACTAAAAGTAAAACATCTTTAATAAACTATATACCATCTTCTATGGATATATTTGATGAGTATATAAGTGTATATGAGTATTTGAAACTAAGCAATTTACATACAAGTAAAAATATAGATGAGGTCTTAGAGTATTTAGATATATTATTTTTAAAAGATCAGTTATGTAAAAACCTAAGCTCAGGTCAAGCACAGCTAGTCTTATGTGCTTCATCTATTTTGCACAATGCTTTATATACTATTTTTGATGAACCAACTTCAAATCTTGACCCAAGTAAAGTTAAAAATATTTTTAAGCTTTTAAAAGATGAGATAAATTTACAACATAAGATTATCATAACACACGATTTAAACTTAGCATACAAACTTCAATATGACATCTTATTTTTAGATGATGGAAAGATAATATTTCAAGGTTCAAATGATAAGTTTTTTGATGAAAAAAACCTTGAAAATATATTTCAAAATTCAGTTAAAAAAGTACAAAACAATATAGTGGTGGATTTCGTATGAAGATAACTATACTAATCTTATCATTTGTTATACTCGCTATCTCTCCTTTTTATGGTCAAATAGATTTAAGCCTTAGTAAAATATTTCAAGATGGAACTATGGATAGCAAAATATTTTTTGAGCTTAGAGTTCCTAGAGTATTGTTGGCATTTTTTATTGGTGGGATATTAGCTCTTGGTGGATTGATTTTTCAAAGTGTATTTAAAAATCCCATGGCTACACCTTTTACTTTGGGAGTTGCATCTGGAGCAACTTTATTTACCGCTATTGCTATAGTTTTTGGCTTTACTTCTTTTGTATCTTTGTTTGCTTTTATTGGGGCATTGCTTACTATTGTGATATTGTTTACTTTATCTAGTAGGTTTGATTTTACTCAAACTTCTTCGCTTCTTTTAGTTGGTATTGCTTTGTCATTTTTTTATAGTGCTGCTCTTATGGTTTTGTATTTTATTTCAAACTTGGAACAAAGCTATGAGATTATGAGATTTACTATGGGTTCGTTGGATATTGTTGGATTTGATAATCTTTATATTGTGGTATTTGCTTCTATATTTTTACTTTTAAGTGTGCTATTTTATAAAGATAAACTACAGCTACTTTTAACTTCATATGAATTTGCAATCTTAAAAGGTCTAAATGTAAAAAGACTAAACTATACTCTTTTATTTATAGTTTCTATTTCAGTTGCTATTGCTGTTAGTATTGTAGGACCTATTGGTTTTGTTGGGCTTATTATTCCTCATATTCTTAAAACTATATATAAAAAATCTGCACATTTATTAATAGTCCCTATCTTTTTTTATGGTGGAGTATTTTTAGTTTTTTGTGATTTTATTGCAAGAAATATAAATACATCTTCAGATGTGCCAATTGGAGTTATTACTTCATTTTTAGGTGCTCCATTTTTTATATACCTAATAATAAAGAAGTAAAATGTTAAATATTTGTATCTCAGCACTAGCATCAAATCAAGGTAAAACTATCTTTACAACTGCATTGCTAAATTATTTTAAAGCTTCTGTTCGTCCTTTTAAAATAGGTCCAGATTTTATTGATCCACAGTTTCATAAAAAAGTTTGCGGTACAAATAGTATAAACTTGGATAGTTTTATTATGAATGAAAGCCAAGTTGCGTGGCTATATAACAAGTATAGCAATAAAAAAGTATCTATACTTGAAGGTGTGATGGGATTTTATGATGGTCAAGATAAAGGCTGTAGTGCATATAGTGTAAGTAAGCTACTAAATATACCAACAATTCTTATTCTTGATGCTAGTGGAAGTTATATAACTATTGGTGCAGTTTTAAAAGGAATGTTATCTTATAAAAAAGACAATACAATAAAAGCTATAGTTTTAAATAATATCTCATCATCTTCTCACTTTGAACTTATAAAAAAACAAATTAATAAAGAGTATAAAAATACAGAAGTTCTAGGATGGATAAAAAGTAATCTTACTACTTTACAAGACACTCATCTAGGACTGCACTTAGATGATTTAGGAAAAATAAAAGATATAAGTTTAGAAGTTTTAGAACATATAGATATGAAAAAGTTAAAAAAATTAGCAAAAACAAAAAGACTAAAAAATACAAACTATCCTTTTAAAAAGCTAGAAAAAATAGATAAAAAACTTGTAATCATAAAAGATGATAACTTCTCATTTTTATATCACGATAATTTAGTATTCCTAAAAGAGACATACAAAAGTGTAAAAATCATAAATTCATCTAAAAATGAAAAGATACCAAAAGATACAAATATAGTATATATTTGTGGTGGATATATAGAAACTATCAAAGCCTACAATAATATAAAAGATTTAAATAAATTTAAAAAATCATTGATAAACCATAGTAAAAAGAAAACTATTTATGCAGAATGTGCGGGATTGTTATATCTGGGAAATAGAGTTGATGATAAAAAGATGACAGGTATATTAGATATAGACTTCACACTTGATAGTAGATTTAATAGGCTTGGATATTATTACAATAGTAAGGGTATAAAAGGACATAGTTTTCATTATACAAAACCTTTAGATAGTAAAAATGGATTTGATACATTGTCTAAAAGTAAAGATGGCATAGGAAAAGTAGGAAGTTGGAGAAGTGATAACAAAAAAGTATTTGGAACATATTTGCATACTATGTTTAGAAATAATACAAATATCATAAAAGATAAGTTCTAAGATATAGCAATGGGAATAAAAACAATTATAAAAAATAGTGAACTACCAAAAGCATACCAAAACTATACACTTACAAAAACAAAAGATGGAAATAGTGATACAGTATATTTTATGGATGATAAATATGTACTAAAAGTATTTGAAAATAAAACAATCCAAACAATACAAAACGAACTATATGTATTAGAACTTTGCAAAAATTTACCAGTGCCAAAACTATATAGTGAAGTGTTTTATATAGATGACAAACCTGCAATAGTATATGAAAAGTGTGATGGAAAAAGTCTAAAAATTTCTAAAATAGAACATATAAAACAAATAGCAATATTCTTAAAAAAGTTTCATAGAACAACAAAAGATAAAAGCCTAAACGGAATAGAATATTATTCAGAAGATTATCTTCTAAGTCTTATAAAAAAAACTAAAAATAATAAGTTCCAAGATATATACAATAGCATAAATATAAAACTAAAACATGATGGAATAATACACGGAGATATATTCTACGATAACGCAATATTTAAAGATGATAAACTAAAATGTATTATAGACTTTACAGAGTCTTGTAACGGAGATTTTATTTTTGACTTAGCAGTAGTTGCAATAATATGGTGCTTTGAAGAAGATAATTTAGATAGTGAAAAGCTAGAAGTCTTATGTGAAACATACGAACTAAATATTTCAATGGTAAAGTTTAAAGAGTATATGAAATACGCACTATTGTATTATATAACTACAAGAGATTTAGACAATCGTGACTATGACGATTTGTTAAAAAAAATGGATAATATAAATGAAAAATATTAGCATATTCGGAACATCAAGCGATGCAGGAAAATCAACTATTACTTTTGTGATAGCTAAAATACTTCAAGATTTAGGGCATAAAGTTGTACCTTTTAAAGCTCAGAATGTTTCTAACAATTCTCATGTATGCTCTGATAATAGTGAAATAGCTATTGCTCAGTATTTTCAAGCTGAAGTATTAGGGCTTGAAACTTCTTATCATCTAAATCCTGTACTTTTAAAATCGGGTCGTGGAAATAGTGCTACACTTATTGTTGAAGGAAAAGTTGTAGAACAAAAAGATGTTAGAGCTTACTATAAAGATTTGGACTTATTAAAGCCTGCTGTTGATAGGTGCTTTAAGTATCTAAATGAAAGATATGATTGTGTAGTATGTGAAGGTGCTGGTAGTCCTGTGGAGCTTAATCTTATGGATAAAGACTTATCAAATATACATATCGCTGATACTTTTGATACTAAAATAATATTAGTTGCAGATATACAAAGAGGTGGAGTATTTGCCTCTATTTGGGGAGTGTATAATTTACTTCCAAAAAAACTACAGCAAAATGTAATAGGGGTAATAGTAAATAAATTCCAAGGAGATATGAGCCTTTTTGATGAAGGGGTTAGAATCATAGAAGAAGAGTTTGCTATACCTGTACTTGCAGTATTACCTTATATGCCTTTTAATCTTGGATTTGAAGACTCACAAAGTTTGATGAACTTTCAGCAAAATTGTTCAAAAGCTACACAAAAAGTGGCAATCATATCATATCCTACTATGAGTAACTACAATGATTTTGAGCCATTGATTGCAGATACAAATATATGCGTAGAGTTTGTTTCTTCAAATATATCTTTAGAAAGGTTTGATTTAATAATACTCCCAGGAAGTAAACTTGTAATCAAAGATTTACAATGGCTAAAAGATACAGGACTATTTACACAAATACGCAATAGTAAAAAAGAACTCCTTGGAATATGCGGTGGATATCAAATGATGTTTGAAAATATCATAGATAAAGATGCTGTTGAGAGTGAAAAGTCTTGTAGTGAAAAAGGGCTTGGATTCATAGATGATGATATAATCTTTCAAAAAGAAAAGATACTAAAAAAACAATCTTATGAGATATTTGACAAAACTGTAGATGGCTTTGAAATACACCACGGAATAAGTGAAAAATATCCACTCTACTATGAAAAAGAAAATATAAAAGGTACTTTTGTACATGGACTTTTTGATGATGAAAAGTTTGAGATATATAAAAGAAAAACCATAAATACTTTTGTAGAAACAATGAGTAAAAAAATAGATATAAAAAGGATACTACAAAGTGTATCTTGAACTTAGTTTATTTTCATATATCATTGATAGAATATTTGGAGAGTTTAAATATATAAAACACCCAGTAATGTTTATGGGTGACTTTATAAAATATTTTGAAAATAAGTTTTATAAAGATGATGTATTTAGAGGTGGTATTTTAACTATATCTTTACTTTCTATAGTATTTTTAATGGTAGGAACTTTAGTATATTTCATTGACAATACTTTTATACTAGCTATCATAGGCTCCACTACAATAGCATCAAAAATGTTATATGCAAGTATAAAAGATATCATAGAAAATCCATCAAATATAAAGTATCTAGTAAGTAGAGATACAAAAGATTTAAGCTCTAGTGATATAAACAAAGCAAGTATAGAAACATACGCAGAAAACTTAAGCGATGGTGTAATAGCACCACTTTTTTATATGCTACTTTTTGGACTTCTAGGAGCTTTTATATATAAAGCCATAAATACACTAGACTCAATGGTAGGATATAGAAA
>DQSS01000052.1 GCA_015663165.1 Arcobacter sp.
CAGAACAAATTGATGACTTAATAAGTGAAATATACAAGCAAGATGTACCAATAGTATATGTAGGTTTTATACACAGTAATCATAAAATTGAAAGCCATGTAAAAAAACATTTTAATTCAGATAATGAGAATCTAGTACTTATATCTTATGGTGAAAAAAATCCAACAGATTTAATCAAAAAAAGCTTTGGCAAAGCAATAGAAAAAATAACGAGCTAATTATGACAGTTGAAAAAGCATCATATTTATTTAAAGAATTAGAAGAAGATGGTTTTACGCAGAACTTAATAGCACAAGCAAATTCAAAAAATATACTACTTGAAGCTAATGAGCCATTTGATAACTTTCCAAACTATACAGAAAATCTTGATGAAAAAATAAATTATATAGCATTCTCATATCTATCAATAGCGTGTACTTTTAAAGAATGTGAAATAAATAATGAAATGGCTCTAAATGCTTTTGAAAAAGCAGGCGATATTATTTATTATATTCATGCTCCACGAATCAATCACAAAACAAATAGTAATTATTATTTACTAATTAGTAGTTTATCTTTTTATATTGCATCGCAATATTCAAAATCATTTATAGCTATTAAAAAATCTGAGGCTAATACAAAATTCACAGAACTAATAAGTTTATTTTTAAAAAAGGATTTAGATAGTCTTATACTAAAAATTAACGATATTATTTTTAATGATGAATTTCAAGATGAATCTATCATTTCATTAAATGAAGATTTAGATGAAAATTTTAAATTCTATAGTGTTATTTTGTCTAAAGTACTAAACCTTGTAATTGAATATATTTATTCAGGCAATGAACAATTATTGAATTTGGCTCAAGAATATATTAATGATTTAAAAGAACTTTCTTCTATCGACGATGAACCATTAACATGGTGGGTAAGTAGATTATTGTCAATTCTTTTAACTACATACAAGCAGTATTCATTTTGGAACATATTACCTATTCTAATGCCAAGTGATAAAACCACTCTATATATTCAACAATTAGCATTTAATAATCCTTCCATAACAGAACTATTTTATACTCAATATGAAGCTATAAATATTATGAGAAACAACAAAAATATTGTTATAAGTTTACCTACAAGTAGTGGAAAGACAAGGATAGCAGAAATCGCAATTTTAGAGACTTTGATAAACAGTCCTGAATCAAAAGTTTTGTATTTAGCTCCCTTCCGTTCTCTATGCTTTGAAGTAGAAGAATCCATGGATAAAGTTTTTAGTTCATTAGGATTTTCAACCACTTTTCTTTATGGTGGTGCTCAATATAGTAAAATCGACAAAACATTAATTGAACATTCAAGTATTATTATTGCAACTCCTGAAAAGGCGAAAGCTATAATAAGGGCAGATGAATCAATAGTTAATAAAATTAAATTATTGGTTATTGACGAAGGACATCTCTTAGGTGCAAATCAAAGATTAATTCAAAATGAGATGTTTATAGAAGAACTAAAATTTCATATTAATAAAAATAACGGAAGAATCATTTTATTATCAGCTGTTTTACCAAATACAAAAGACATATCAAAATGGATTTCCAATAATGATGAGAACCAAGTTTTTGAATCTAAAAAGAGATTAGCCAATCAAAGGTTTGGGATTTTAAAATGGACTAAAAGTCAAAGTATTAATATAGAGTGGCTAGGAGAACCAAAATCATTTAATAAAAATTTTGTTGAAAAGTTTTTACCTCCAAATGCAAAAAGTAAATATTTTCCAAATGATAAGAGTGACGGCTTTGCTTCTAGCGCATTAAAATTATCAAGACTTGGTGCTGTTTTATTATTTGTTGCTCAACCTAGATTGGTTATTGCAAATGCTAAAAGAATTTTAAAAGCAATGAATAGTCATCGTCAAAAAATAGTTTGGAAAAATGAAAATCTATTCAAATCATTTTATCTCGCATGTGAAGAAGCAGGAGAAAATGAGATTTTTAAATTTGCTGAGTATGGTATTTTTTGTCATCACGGAAAACTATCGACAGAAGTTAGAATTTTATTAGAAAAAATGATGCGCGAAGAAAAACCGAAAGTGATTGTATCTACATCTACTTTAGGACAAGGCGTAAATATCGGCATATCAACAGTAATTTTTGCGGATGTATTTATGAATCATCAAACTGAAACTAAAATAGACTCTAAGGATTTTTGGAATATTGCAGGTAGAGCAGGTAGAGCATTTGTTGATATAGAAGGAAAAATTTTATATGCTGTAGATGAAAACAATTGGAGTTATCAAAGAGATATTCAACTGTGCCAAAACTATTTTGATATATCAAATATGCAAAATGCAACTAGTGGTTTATTATCTTTAATTAAAGAGATAAAGTCTATAGCTATTAAATGTAATATTGATTTTGACCTTTTACTTCAATTAATCTCAGAAAATAATTTTTCAAATTTAAAAACTTTCGATGAAGATTATTCTCAAAATATATTGGAATCTTTTAATTGGATTGATGATACATTATTGGCACTAGACTATAAAAAAATGTCTTATTTGGATACTGATCCCTCTCAATGGATAGATGATTATTTCAGAAACTCTTTAGCTTTTATACAAGCTAAAAATGAACAGAATATTACACAAGAAGAAATAATACAGTTTTTAAAGGCAAGAAATAAAGCTGTAATAAATAATGCAGGAGATTCAAGTAATTGGGAATCAATTGTTAAATCAGGTATTCCATTAAGTTCATCAGTTTTAATTGAAGAGTATGTAGATGAAATAAAAGAAATGGTTCAAGTTTATAGTCAGTCTGAAAGAAATGTCAGTGATACTATTGAGATAATGAAAAAAGTTGAACATTTAATAGAACAAATGCCATCTAGTTCTTTTAAACATAATTTTGAAGATAATGAAGTTAATTTAGTAAGAGAACAATGGTTTTCTGGAGTTCCATTATCAGAAATAAAAAACTTAAGCAATGGTCAAAAAGTTTGTGTGGAATATTTTGCAATGATTGCACCTTGGGCAATTAATGCAATAGTTAGAAAACTATATGATTTGAATTTAGAAGAAGAAGCTGAAGTCCTTGAAAATTTAGCTCTTTTTTCTGAAATTGGATTACCAAATATTTTTGCAGTAAAAATTTATCTATCTGGTATAAAATCTAGGGTTGCTTCTTTAGATTTGAGTAAAATTATTAACAAAGATTTTGAAGATATTAGTAAAAGAAAATTATTTAATTTGATTTTATCAAATAAAGAAAAAATCAGTAAGTATTGTTTACCCACAACAACACAATGGATAGAAATATTTTCTACTGCACAAAGTAATCAGTCAACTATAGAAGTACCTAAAATTAATAATTTTACATTAAAAAAGATTTCACAGGTAATAGAAGGTAATATTCTAACTGTTAGAAAATTTCAAAATACTACATATTTATGTAGTCCAGACTTTAAAACAAAAATTGCTATAAAATCAACAAACTCTTTGCCATTTGCCAATATTGGAAATAACTTAGGAGTATATTTTGAATATAACAATGATAGCGAAAATTGGATTATGAGATTAAGAAATCCAAGTTTAATTGAATGAAATAGTTAACAAAATATAGGGGTCAGGTGATAACGATACCTTAAGCAACTCTACGCTATACTCCAACCAAGGAGTAACCATGCCAAGACGACCACGTATAGAAATAGCAGG
>DQSS01000137.1 GCA_015663165.1 Arcobacter sp.
ACATCAGATAGTAGTAGCTCAACTTTGTTTAAATCTGTACTTCTGTATAGGCTAATAGCATTGCTCATAACAAATAGAAGTATAGAAAAAAGTATGATTTCTTTTGTGTATTTTTTTAGTTTGTTTATCATCCCAATTAGAGTACACTAAGAGAAGTTATAAAGTGATTAAATATAGTAAAAGAGAATGAAGTTAGGGGCAAGTATTTACTATTAACCAGAATCTTAACTTTTTGCTTTGCAAAACTCGCTCAAAAACGTTACATGTAACGTTTCTTCACTGAGACAGTACAACATCTTTTCCGAAAATATTTTAGAAATTTCTTGCATTTCAAATGTAGGAAAAGAAGAAAAAGAGACAGCAACTGCTTGTTGTTTTTAGGTTTTGATGCTTTACATGTAAGGTTGAAATCCTTACATGTAAAGAGTATTAGTTAAAAGTGAATATACGACCCTGATTATTTGTTTTCTAGCATTTTGTTTGTAGGCTCATCAATATCAATGTTTAGCTTTTTACATATCGACATTTTTTTCTCATTTGGTACGCTATACATGTATAAATGCTCTACAACTATTTTTTTCAGTACCGAATAAGTAAGTATATTTTTCTCATGAAGTAGAGTTTCATGAAAATCAATAACTTGTTTTTTATTAAGCCCATTTTGAAAACGCATATTGACTGCCTGTTGAATCATCTTATATGCGGTATTATCTGGGTCTTCTTTTTGGATTTGGCTGTATATGCTTTTTAACTCTTGGTCTCCTATTGCTGTAGCAACTCTTTTTGTGATTCCAAAAACAATATTTGTTGCAAGACTAAAAATGAACCGATTAATTATTTCATCAATATTTGCTTTAGTTTTTATTTCACTTTTTTCAATACGTTCTTTAACTTCTTTTACTACTAGTTCATGATGTTCTTCCATGCTGCCAATTAAAATTTTCAAGCCCCTCAAACCCATTCCATAAGTATTTTTAATTAACTCATGCGTTGGTTCAGCATCTAAAGTACCAGTATAATTTTTAACAACTTCTCCTAAAATATCAATAAGTCTAAAAGCCAAATTTAATTGTTTAAAAATATCTAATTGAGGGATTTCCTCATTATAGTATGCATCATTTTGGTCATCCTCATTTATCTTTCTCTTCAAATCATTGTTTTTTTCTTCTTTTTTAACTTCTATTTCTCTTGATTCTTCAATACTTCTATTCTCTAGTTTATTAACTATATCATCATGAATAGAGTTGTTAAGTTTTTTAATCTCATCGTACGCAAAAGAAAATTCTTCAAATTGTTTAAATATTTTTTTGGCTTCTCTGATTAGCATATTAATAATATCCGTTTTTGGTGACAAATGAAATATAAACATTAAAATATTGGCAAACTCTACTCTGTATAGTCTTTGTGTCATCTTGTTAATTATCTCTGTAATTTCTGATTTGTCAACATTTTGAGAAAAATAGTATGCCACGAAGTAATAATATATATATTTATGTGAAAATTTATATTCACCACAATTTTCTGAAAAAATTCCTGTATCAATAAGTACCTTAAGTATATCTATTCTAGGAGAAAAACCTTTTTTCTTTTTATAAAAACTATCAAACTCGTTTAAGTCTTCAATATCCCAAATATATTTTCTCTCAGTAAACATTTGAAAAGCCAAAGTAGAAGCATATCCAAAGATTGTATTAATATCTTTTTCTTTCAAGGAGTATGAACTATTGTTTAGATATTGCAAGATTAAAAATCTATAATAATGTCCATATGAGCTATTTCCCAATACATTATCATTTGTATCCATTGCTTGAAGAAGAATTAATATATAAAAAGGGAAAGAGGGAACGAAATTCAAGCCTACAGTTTGTGTAATCGCTGTAGCTTTTTCTCGTCTTAGCTTTATTAATTCATCCATTGATATTTCATGTTCTTGTCCCAACTTAATCCAATTTCTAATTAATTGTTCCCTTAATATATGCCCAAAATCTTCTATTTCGTGGTGTATGAAATTACTAAGAGACTCTGATAGTTGGCTTTCAGACATTGCCTCTAGTTCCATTTCATAATCAGCAAAGATGATAATATTTCCATAGCCCATTTCTTCTATTTCATTTATAAAACTTCCTTTGTGGTCATTATTAAGCTTTATATTATGAAAGTCATCTAGCAGTATAATTATATTGTTGAAATTTTCTTGCTCAAACAGTGCCAATGATTTAGAGTTCTGCTCATATTGTTCTTTGAATGCTTTTTGGAGAGTAGTTTTTATAAAATTTTTTCTTTTTGTTTTTTGAATATTTTTTCCACTAACTATCAGAGGAATCAAACCTTTTTCTCTAAATTTTAATTGGAGCATTCTAGCCAGTGATGTTTTTCCTGAATTGTCTTTTCCATATAGTATAGATTTATTGCCATCACATTCTTTTAAAAACTCTTTAGCGGAAAATTTACTAAAAGAATTTTTCCGCTTAACGTTATTTGATTCAATGACTTTTAAATCAGGAAAAACATACAAGTCTTCTAGTTCTAAGTCATCTTTTCTTGGATGATTTAACTTTAACTCAAGAGAGGAAATTTTTTTTAAATAATCTCTATCAAGTTGGAATAACACTTTATTACATGTAGGTAAAAGTATGTCTTCATTTATTATTCTGTTGTAGAACTCTTTATCCCACTCAAAAGTAAAAATATCATGCTTTTTTGTTTTTAAGTCTATTGACAAGAAATTAAACTTACTTACCGTTTCATCATATGAGTCTTGTAAAATTCCACCTTCTATATATTCAACTTCATCGGCTTTAAGTATGTTGTATTGTTTGCTTGCGCTTGTAACATGTTCATGACCAGTTAGAATAATATCACTACTAGCTTCTACTAGTTCTTTAAATTCTCTCAAGTTTTTATGGTTTAGCCAATGTTGCGGATGATGAAAAATTGAAAATGTCAATGAGCTTTGTGTATTTAATAGTTCATCTTTATCTATACAATTTACAGGAAAATATATTTCTGATTGTTTTTCTTTTAATTGTGACATCCACGCTGTATTAAAAGAATTAAAGGAGATAGAAAAATCGCCAATATTGAATTTGTAGTTCATTAATAATTTGTTAGACATTTTTTCTTGAATTGCTTTTTTTGAATCAAAGCCCTCAACGAATTTAAAATATTCTTTTTGTTCTTTTGTACATGTGTCTATTATTGCATTATTTACGGAAGATACATTATCCATAACACCTTTGATTATTAGATTTCTAATAGTTGGGTCTTGGCTAAAATCACAGTCATGATTCCCTGCTGTAAAAATAAATTCAAGGCGTGTTGAAGAACAACATTTTTTTAATCGTTCAGCTAGGTTATAACAAAATCTTTTTGCATTTTGGTACTCAGAGGCTAATCCAGAGTAAGCAATATCTCCAGTAAAAACTATAAAAACACAATTATGCTTTTTTACCTCATTTTTTGTTGCATTAAATATTGCTTATTCTTTGAAGCAAATAGAATTGTTGTCTGCCTTAATGTGAGCATCACTTAGATGAAGTACAGCTATTTTCAAGTCATATCCTTATTGTTCAATTTTAATAAGTAGTATTATATGATATTTTTTATAAAAGTTTTATGTATGAATAAATAGGTGTCTTAAGTTCCGAGGACATAACACCTAATCATTGCCAAAACAGAACCATATGAAGTGTTTATTGTTTGCAAACACCTTTACATGTAAGCCTTTAAAACAGTAAGCTTTTTTATATAAAGAGAACCTTAAAATTTTTTTAGATAATATAGCTCTCTTATACATAATATAAATAGGTTTAATATGAACAAAAAAGTTGTTACAGGTGTAGTGGGCAATGATATACATGTGGTTGCAAACAGATTGATAGATATTTCATTACAAGCTAGAGGTTTTGAAGTTTTTAATCTAGGAGTAAATACATACTTAGAAGAGTTTATAGATGCAGTTGTTGAGACTGATGCGGATGTTCTTCTTATATCTTCACTTAACGGAGAAGCAGAGGGGTGGTGTAGAGAGTTACAGTTTTTACGAGCAGAGTATGAACTTAAAGATGTTATTTTTATGATTGGTGGCAATCTTTCAGTTGGTGAAGCTGCTAACATTGAAGAAATTGTTCCAAAGTATAAGTCTTATGGGTTTGATTTGGTTTTTCATCAGGTTGATTTAAATATTGGCTTAGATACATTAGAAGAGTTTATAGGACACAAATCATGAGTCTACATCAAAAAGAACGTGACATTATCGTCCAAAACCAATACATAGATAATTTTGATTTTGATGAAGTTGAAGACTTTATCAAAAATGCTAGTAAAGATCTGTTTATATCACACAAGTTCAAAAACTCCAATACAACTTTAGTACAACCTCGTGGTGGTTTTCCAACATATCAAAAACAGTTTGAGCTTTATGAAGAGTTTGAAAAAGCAGATATTGATGTTATGCCACTTACTATTGATTCACATACTAGACTCAATGACTATGGAAGTGCAAAAAAGAT
>DQSS01000376.1 GCA_015663165.1 Arcobacter sp.
TTCTCCTTTTGGTTTTCGCCATTCTAATTCTAAATAAATTTAGCATATTACAGCAAGGTTTTTTGTGAACTCGGATTTTATCTAAAAAATACTAACAATAAGATTAAAGATTTATATTCACAGTAATTGTATAATTTATGCAAGCTTTTTATATCTTTTTAGATAGAATAACTTTTACTTATAAAAAGGGGCTATAATATGCAAAAAACATTATCAAACATATCACTAAAGAGAAAACTTGAACTAATTACATTTATTCCAATGCTTGGATTATTGTATTTTATATCTACAACTGTATATACTTCATACGCTCAAATGAACAGTATGAAACAATTGTCTTATTTAGTACATTTTACAAACAATGTATCTTTAATAATTGAAGAACAAGAAAAAGAGAGAGAATATACTGCTTCATTTATTGCGAGTAAAGGAGAAAAGAACTTTCCTGAACTTACGGATCAAAGACAAACAGTAGATAAAGAATATAATAAAATCATATCTTATACATCAAGTATGAAAGTTGATGAAAATATAAAAAATGAATTAAATAAAAAAATATTAACTTTGCAAAAAACACTAAAAGAAGTAAGGAGTCAAATTAATCCTGCAAATATTGCAAATACAAAAACTACCAACTCTTTAAATTTTTATACAAATACAAACACTCAGCTTTTAGAAATATTACTTGGTCTATCTAACTATAGTCACGAGTCATCTATCACTAGTCAAATTATTGCTTACTATTCTTTACTATCTACTCAAGATGAAGCGGATTTATCTAGATCTTATGGTGTTAATATTATAAATGAAATATCAAATATAACAGATGACGATGATAATAGTAAAAATATTTTATACAGTCAAATAAAACTAAAATCTCTTTTATCATCTGAAAAATTGAAATTAAATGCATATTTCAAAATTGCAAGTCAAAAAAATCAGGACTTTTACAAAAATCTCTTAAAAAAGACTGACTTAGAAGAATATAATGAATTCTCAAGATCTTTAGCAAATGATGAAGATTTAGATTTATTCGAAGATGAAGATGAAAAATTCCATGAACTTTCTTCGGTTAAAGTACAAATGTATCATAAAGTACAACTAAATCACTACAAGATTTTAAAAGAAAATATTGCAAATCTTGAATCTAAAGCATTTAATGTATTTTTATTAAATATTATATTAGGTGGATTAATCACTATGATTACTTTAGCATTTGGATATTTTATAAATAAAAAAATATATGCAGATATGACAAAGCTAAAAACCAACTTATTAGACTTCTTTGACTTTATATCAAAGAAAAAAACTGATATTGTAGTAAGTGATGTAGAAGGCTCTGATGAATTTGCACTATTGATAAATACCATAAATAAAGAAGTAATAAAAGCTAAAGATATCACAAGCAAAGACAATGCAGTACTACAAGAAATTGACGAGATAATTTCAAGAGTAAAAAATGGATTCTTTACATACAATGTAAAATGTGAAGCAGGAAGTGAAGAAGTTGCCATATTAAAAAACAATGTAAATAATATGATAAACACTACAAAAGATAAACTTGATACTTTAAGTCTAATATTATCTTCTTATGGAAACTCTAACTATAGCTTTAAGTTAGATTCAAAACAAAGAGAAGGAATGGCTGGAGATATTGGTTCTCTTAGTACTGCTATGCTTGCACTTGGTGAAGACATATCGCTATTTATGGCTACATTCTCTAATGCTATTGATAAACTAAACGATAATACTGAAGTACTACTAAATACATCTTCATCTCTATCATCTTCATCAAACACTCAAGCTGCTTCACTGGAAGAAACAGCTGCTTCAATAGATGAAATAACACAATCTATTCAAGTAAGTGCAGCTTATGTTGTAAATATGTCTAATATATCTGATGAATTAAAACAAACCGCTGCTAAGGGTAATGTATTTGCAAATAACACTTCAACATCAATGGATGAAATAAATACAAAAGTAAATCAAATTAAAGATGCAATTGTTATCATTGACCAGATTGCATTCCAAACAAATATTTTATCTTTAAATGCTGCTGTTGAAGCTGCAACTGCTGGAGAAGCTGGTAAAGGATTTGCCGTAGTTGCTCAAGAGGTGAGAAATCTTGCATCAAGGTCAGCAGAAGCTGCAAATGAAATCAAATCCTTAGTAGAAGATGCAACACAAAAATCTCTTGAAGGTAAGAAAATATCTAGTGATATGATTGAAGGATATGAAGAGCTTAGTTCAAAAATTGATGAAACAAAAAGTATCATTGAAAATGTTGCAAATGGTTCAAAAGATCAACAAAGTAAAATCATGCAAATCAACGATTCTATATCTCAAATAGATCATATGACGCAAGAAAATGCATCAAGTGCGAATCATCTAAATGAAATATCTACAGAAGTAGGTAGACTTTCTGTAAATATCGAAAAAACTATTGAAAAAGCAATATTTGATCCATCATACAAAAAAATGGTTTGTGACACCTCTTTAGCTACAGCTATATCTGGATATAAAAAAGATCACATTGCATTTAAGATAAATAACTTCAAAAGATTAAATGAATATACAGCGTTTACAGTAGTAGACCATCACTCTTGTAAACTTGGTAAATGGGTAGATGAGCAAGAAAAAAGTGGTGCAGAGTTTACAAAAACATCTTCATGGAATGCAATGAAAGAATCTCATGCAAAAGTACATATAAATGTACAATCATACATAAATGAAAATGCAAAGCATATTCCACAAGAACAGTTAAAAGATAAAGCATTAGCTATTGAAAATGATACTTTAGAAGTATTTGAAAGATTAAATAGCGTATTAACTTCTAATTGTAAAGAAGCCTAAAAAACAAAGCTTACTTAATAAAAGTTCTTAACTTTGACTGTAAGTAAGCATTTGCATCTGAAATTTTAGAGCTTTTTAGCTCTAATTCTAAATCTAATAAAAAATTCAACATATAAATATAATCTTCTTTTCTAAACTTTGTAGCTATTGAAGCTTGTTGTTCTGCTATTTGTTTTGGCAAAGGGTATCCCCAAATTTCTTTTATATTTAGATTTCCATTTAGTTTTAAATAAGTATTTATCATAAATAAATTTTGAGTAAATGCTGTGATTCTATTTAGAAGTTGAATTTCATTCATTCCCTCATCTAGCAAATAATATAAATCTTTGTTTATATTCACTCCCCTAAATAAGTTTAGTAAAAATTCTTCTATATCTACATTTCCTAAACCAAAACAGTGTACATTTATAGTTTTGGAAGTAATAACCTCATCTAAAATAGATAGTTTTGATAAGTCACTTACACATAAAGCAAGATTTTTTTGATGCATATTATACAAAAAACTTAAAGCATGATTGTCTGTATTTATACCTAGAATCTTTGATTGTTCCATAAGTATACTTATTGCTTCTCCATCATATGGTGCAAAAAACCGCACCTCAACACTAGATGTTTTAGCAGAAAAGCTTTTTGCCATAGTTTTAAAATCAACATCTCCAACACAAGCAAATATCACTTTACTTGAGTCATTTAACCTACAAGCATCTATTAGTTTGTCTACTTCTTTTTTAGGTACTTTTTTGGCTATTTTTATAAGTAAAATATTTGATGAAGAGAAAAGTGAACTTTGAGTTAAAGTATCATAGCAAAAGTCAAAATTATATTCATCAAAATAAACTTTATTTATATCTTCGCCACTTGCTAATTGTAGTGCAACTTTTGATGAATAAGTTTCAACTAGATAATCACTTGCGCCATAAAACATATAGGCATTAAATATTTTATTTGAAGAGAAGTTTTTATCAAATTCACTCTTATACATTTACTATCTTTACAGTTATTTTTTTAGTAATTCTATTTACTGATGATATTTTAACATTTATTTTTGAAAACAATTGCTCACTTTCATAATTTTCTATATCAAATCGTAAACCAATCATATCAGCACTTAGTTCACCCTTTGGTTCATCATCTACATCTACTATTATTGCTTCATATACTTTGTCTATATTATCATACGCCCATCTTGCATATTTTCTATCTTCTAAGTCCCATACAAGTCTTGCAATGTCTCTTTCTACATTAGATATATACTCACATACCTCATCTATATCTTTTGGTACTTGTGAAGCTTTTAACATTCTATGTAACACTAAATCAGAATACCTTCTAATAGGAGAAGTAAAGTGACTATAAGAAGAAAACCCCAAACCAAAGTGAGCATTTATAACTGAAGTATATTTTGCTTGCTGTTGTGATTGTATGATTAGTTTATCAACTTGTTCTGTCAAGTTTACAGCTTCTGCTTTTTTCTGAATAGAAAGAATTGTACTATGAACATCTTCTTTTAGTTTTGCTTTTATTCCTAGTAGCTCTACACTTCTTATTAAGTCTTCCAGTTTTTTTCTATTTGGTTCTTCATGGACCCTATATATTCCATATTTACCAAGCCTAGCTGCTGCTTGACAGTTTGCAAGTAACATACACTCTTCAACTAATTTATGTGAAGGACTTCCCTCTTCTACATTTACAAACATTAGTTTTTCATTTTTATCTAACATAAGTCTACATTCTTTTGTTCTAAAGTTATATCCTGTATTTAGTCTTTTCTTTCTAAACTTTGTAGTTAAACTATAAAGTAATTTTAAAGAGATAGGTAGAGTATCAGATTTTATTTGCTCATCTATTTGTTCGTATGAATATTTGTGCTTAGATATGATTACAGCTTCAATTAGTTCAGAATCTATAACTGTAAGTTTTTTAATATCAAGTTTCATTTTAAGTACATAACTTAGTCTTTTAACATTTGGCTTAAGGGAACAAAGATTTGCACTAAGTTCAAAAGGTATCATTGGCAATACTTTATTTGGAAGGTATATAGAAAAAGCTCTTTTTTTAGCTTCTTCATCTAAAAGTGTTCCCTCTTTAACATATGCACTTACATCTGCAATTGCAACATATAAAGTTGTATCACTCTCATCATAGTATATAGCATCATCATGATCCTTTGCACTTACTGGGTCTATTGTACAAAATTCTAAAGCTGTTAAATCAACTCTTGAAGAATAATCTTTTATCTCTTCTATTTTATGCTTGATTTGTTCTTTTGCTCTATATTCTTGAGTATATAAATATAATGATATTTTTTCATCAATAGATGACTGACTAATATTTCCAAAAACTTCTTGTATAATATTGTCTTTAAGTAAAAAGATATCTTCATCAGTTAGTTCTTTTGTACTTATGTTTAGAGTTAATGGTGTAGAATTTTTAACATCAAAAATTTTATTGTCTTTTATATAACAAAGTATCAAGCTATCATTTTTCTTTACTATTTCTACTACTTTACATTTTAATTTACCTCGTGGGTTAAATATAATTTTTACAATGACCGCATCACCATTAGATGCACCCATTAAATTTTCACTATTTATTGATATGCTTTTAGAGTTTTCATCTAATGGAAATATTTTGATATCAGTTTTAATAAACTTTACAATTCCCACTTTATATTTTTTATTGAAGATGATTTCATCATCATTTTGTTTCAATATATCTTTTTTGATTAAGCTATTTATATAAAGTTCTTCATCGAAGGAGAAA
>DQSS01000286.1 GCA_015663165.1 Arcobacter sp.
ATTCTTCTGCTACAGCTGAAGAAAATGGATACACTGTTGATGAACCAACAATCTTAATTTGCTCTCTAGCACTTAAGCATACTGTTAAAACTAATACTGATAATGCAATTTTTTTAAACATCATTTTGATTTCCTTTATTTTTATATATCATGATTTAATCATGCAATACTAAAATTGTAAACTATAATGATTACGATTTGGTTACATTCAAAAGTTTTATTTAATATAGCGAAACAAAATCAAACTATTTTATTCTTGAGTTTGTTTTTGTTTCGCTATAAGCGCTTTAAAAGTGTATATTAAATAAAATTTTCAAATGAAAACAATAAATTATAATAATAAAAAAATAATTCCAAATAAAATAATTTGTATAGGTAGAAATTATGTTGAGCATATAAAAGAACTTAACAATGAAACACCAGATACTATGGTGGTTTTTAATAAATCAAATAATGCTATTAGTAATGAACTATATTTTATAAGTCCAAATACAAGATTTGAAGGTGAAATATGTTTTTTAATAAAAAATAAAAAAATAGATGCTCTTGCATTTGGACTTGATTTAACAAAAGCAGATATTCAAAATAAACTAAAACAAAAAGGTCTTCCATGGGAAAGAGCAAAATCATTTGATAACTCTGCTGTATTTAGTAATTTTGTTAAATTTGATGGAAATATTCAAGATATTAAAATGCAACTTTTTATAAATAATATTTTAATTCAAGTTGCCACTTATGATTTAATGATATACAAACCAAATGAGATGCTAAAAGAGATAAACTCATTTATGAGCTTAGAAGAGAATGATATAATAATGTCTGGAACTCCAAAAGGTGTAAATACTTATAATAAAAATGATAAATTTGAAGCAAAAATTTTTTGCAAGAATGAGATATTAATAGAAAAAACTTGGATTGTTAAATAAACGTAATGTGAATATTTATAATATTTGATATATTAGTAACAACAGCTTTTTGTAAAAATAAATTATTGATACAAAAAGCGAAATGTTAGATTTAAATATTAAAATGTAATATTTTGATAATTTGTATTAAGAAGTTTTTTTGCTACAACAGGTGGTTTTGCAACTGTTATACCATCAAGTAATATTGATTTATCTTTATTTGAGTTTGGTAAATATAATGGACAAACTTCAACTGTTGCACCCATTTTAATTAACTTTTTTAAATGCATTTTAGCACTAGGTGCTGAACCATCTGGTCTTTTTATTTTAATACCTTTAATATTTTTATCAGCTAAATCTCCTGCTGCTGAACATAAAACAATATTTACACTTTTTTTATGTTTCTTCATTGTCATTAATGATAATACCATTGCCATAGCTTGAGTTTGAGGGTTACCTGAATTAACTATTACATTTAGACCTTTTGCATCATTTGCACTTAGTACTGTTGGTACTGCTAGAAAACCTGCTAATACAGTTGAGATTATAATTTTTTTCATATTTATTTCCTTTTATTTTTTATTAAAATCATTATATATAATAAATTATAATTTTAGCTTAAGAAAATTATTAGTTTAACTAATATTTTTCACTCTCATTTGGAAAATTTAAACTCTGCACATCTTTTACGTAAGATGAAACAGCATCTTTTACAATATTAGCACCATTTATATACTCTCTTACAAATTTTGGTTTAAATGCTTCAAATAAGCCTAACATATCAGACCATACTAAAACTTGCCCATCAACTTCAACACCAGCACCTATTCCAATAATTGGAATATTAACAGCCTTTGTTATTTGTTTAGAAGCTTCTTCTTTAACACCTTCTAATACTATTGCAAAGGCACCTGCATTTTGAATGTCAATTGCATCTTGAATTAAAGTTTTAATACTTTGTTCATCTTTACCTTTGACTTTATATCCACCCTCAATTCTTACATTTTGGGGCATTAATCCAATATGTCCACATACTGAAATTGAATTTGATGTAAGCTCTTTAATAATATTTGCTTTTGAACTACCACCTTCAATTTTAACAGCACTTGCATTTGTTTCTTGAAATACTTTAATGCAATTTTTAAGTGCATCTTTTTTGTTTGTGTATGTTCCAAAAGGCATATCACATATTACAAAAGTATTAGGTGCACCTTTACACACAGCTTGTGTATGATAAATCATTTGATCAAGTGTTGCACTTAATGTATCTTCATGACCAGCAAAACTCATATTTAAACTATCACCTACAAGTATAAAATCAACTTGTTCATCAAATAGCTTTGCAAATAAAGCATCGTAAGCAGTTATCATAGATAATTTTCTATTTCCTTTTGCTTTTTGTATGCTTGTTATTGTTTGTTTCATAATTAAAACCTTTGTTGTTTTATGATACAATTGCATCATATATATTTATGTGATTATACATAAAAAAAATTAAAAAGAATTGTATTTGAAACAATTAATTTTTTAAAAAACTTATAAAGGAAAATTTTGATTGAAAAAAAATTAGTTGGATTTATCACTGCATCACTTCCAAGTAACAACTTTACTATTGATTTAGCTTTAAGCATGCAAGAAGCTGGTGTTGATATTTTAGAATTAGGAATTCCATTTTCAGACCCAGTTGCAGATGGTCCTATAATTGAAAAAGCAAGCTTAGAAGCTTTAAAAAATGGATTTAAATTAGAAGATTTATTTGAAGTATCTTCACAAATTGCCCCAAAATTGGATACTTTATGGATGGGATATTTGAACCCATACTATAAATATGGTCTTGAAAACTTTTTAAAAAAAGGTCAAGAGTATGGAATAAAAGGTTCTATTATCCCTGATTTACCTTATGAAGAATCTATAAAATATAAAGATTTATTTAAACAATATAATCAAAGTATTATTGATTTTGTAGCGCCAACAACTCCAAAACAAAGAATAAAAATGCTTACACAAAACTCTAGTGAGTTTATATATCTTGTAGCATATGCAGGAATTACAGGAGCAAATAAACAAGAAGATTTAACACAAACAATTTCTCAAATAAGAGAAGTTAGCAAAACTCCTATTTATATTGGATTTGGTGTTAATACAAAAACTGCAAAACAAAAAATACAAGGTGTTGATGGAGTTATTGTTGGAAGTAGCTTTGTTGAAAAACTTATTGACAATTCACTTTCAAATAAAGAAAAAATCACTCATATTACACAAATTGCAAGAGAAATTAAAGATAAAATAAACTCTTAATTTCTTTTTAGCTAAAATTTTACTTTAATTTTACAATTAATTATTACGACCCTATCGTCTAGCGGCCAAGGACGTTCGGATTTCCTCCGAAACACTCAGGTTCAAATCCTGATGGGGTCGCCACTTTTAAAATCAATATATACTTTATGTGATAATATCTTTATCTTTGCTTTTTTCTTTCTTTTTAAAACCAGCACCTTTTTTTGTTTTGGCTTCAAGATTTAAGTCATTTATCATCTCTCTATAGTCAATATTATTTTTATGTAAAGAACATATTGTTGTAACAATCACTGCAATTGTATTTGGTACAGTACCTTTTTTTTTATAAGATTGAATGTTTTTTTCACTAACTTTTATAAGTTTGCTAAATTTTGGTAAGCTAATTTCAGCATCTAAAAGCGCTTTTTTAAAATCGATAAATGTCATATGTTTCCTTATTTACACTTCATTATATCTAATTTAACTTTACTATTTATAATTGTATTTGAATATATAAACTAATAATTTTTTAAGATTTTTTTAGATAATATTCCACATCTAAAAAGATAAGCTTCAGTAGCTCAGCTGGTAGAGCAGCTGATTTGTAATCAGCAGGTCGTAGGTTCAAGTCCTATCTGAAGCTCCATTTCTAATTCAATCAAATTTTTTTAAATAAATATTAAAATGACACTTTAATGTCATAATTATATGTTAAACTTATAATAAAGTAAAAATAAGGATTCAAATTGAATAAAAAATTCAAATGATGAATGGGCTAGTTTTTAAGTATAAACAATACTTGTATTTAATTTAAGCTTATATATAAAATACTTCGGTATAATCCATAACTTTTTTCAGAAAAATAATATTCTCTGAGATTAGGTAGTATCAAAGTAAAATATTTATTTTATGGCGAGAAGCTTGAGCGATGCTTTAATCGTTACAAACCAAATTATAAGGGAAAAAGATGCCTACAATTAATCAATTGATTAGAAAAGAGCGAAAAAGACAGATTGCAAAATCTAAGTCTCCAGCTCTAGAAAAATGTCCACAAAGAAGAGGGGTATGTACAAGAGTATATACAACAACTCCAAAGAAACCTAACTCGGCTTTAAGAAAAGTTGCAAAAGTTAGATTAACAACTGGTTTTGAAGTTATTTCATATATCGGTGGAGAAGGTCATAACCTTCAAGAGCATTCAATTGTTCTAGTAAGAGGAGGTAGAATTAAAGATTTACCTGGTGTTAAATATCATATCGTTCGTGGTGCTTTAGATACGGCTGGTGTTACAGGTAGAACTGTTGCTAGATCTAAATACGGTACTAAGAAACCAAAAAAATAAGTAAAAGGAAAAGCAAATGAGAAGAAAACAAGCTCCGGTTAGAGAAGTAATGGCTGATCCTATTTACAATAGTAAAGTGATCACTAAGTTTATAAATATGGTAATGCAAGATGGTAAAAAAGCTATTGCTCAAAAAATCATGTATGGTGCATTAGCAAATCTTGATAATAGAGGTGAAGATAAAGGTATTGAACTTTTTGAAAAAGCTATTGAAAATGTTAAACCACTTTTAGAAGTAAAATCTAGAAGAGTTGGTGGAGCTACTTATCAAGTACCAGTTGAAGTAAGACCTGTAAGAAGACAAACTTTAGCATTAAGATGGATTGTTGATATGGCTAGAAAAAGAAATGAGAGAACTATGGTTGACAGACTTGCAAATGAATTATTTGAAGCTGCAGCTGAAAGAGGAAACTCATTCAAGAAAAAAGAAGATATGCATAAAATGGCAGAAGCTAATAAAGCGTTTGCACATTTCAGATGGTAATCTAAAAAATTTAATAAATTAAATTTTTTTAATAGGAAAGGGAAAGTGTTTATGCACTTTCCCTTTTTTTATGCTTAAAAATTATCATAATTTTAGCTATAACTAAGTTTTTATCTAAACTTGGATATAATTGCGAAAATTTTATTACTAAATTAAAAGGAAACTACACAATGGCAAGAAAAACACCACTTGGAAGACTAAGAAATATCGGAATTGCAGCACATATTGATGCTGGTAAAACTACAACAACTGAAAGAATTTTATTTTATACAGGTGTTGAACACAAAATAGGTGAAGTACATGATGGTGCTGCAACTATGGACTGGATGGAGCAAGAGCAAGAAAGAGGTATTACTATTACTTCTGCTGCTACTACATGTAACTGGAACCACCCTAAGACAAACGAAGAATTAATGATTAATATTATTGATACTCCGGGTCACGTTGACTTTACTATTGAAGTTGAAAGATCAATGAGAGTACTTGATGGTGCTGTTGCAGTATTTTGTTCAGTTGGTGGGGTTCAACCACAATCTGAAACTGTTTGGAGACAAGCAAATAAATATAGAGTTCCAAGAATTATTTTTGTAAATAAAATGGACAGAACTGGTGCTGATTTCTTTATGGTTGAAGAGCAAGTAAACGAAAGATTAAAATCTAACGCTGTACCTATTCAAATACCTATTGGTGCTGAAGAAAACTTCCAAGGTGTTGTTGACTTAGTAGAGATGAAAGCTATTGTTTGGGATACTGATGCTGAAATGGGTTCTAGTTACCACACAGAAGAAATTCCTGCAGATTTATTAGATATTGCTGAAACATATAGAGAGCAAATGGTTGAAGCTGCTGCTGAAACTGATGATGAATTAATGGAAAAATATCTTGAAGAAGGTTCATTAACAAACGAAGAAATCGTTGCTGGAATCAAAAAAGGTTGTTTAGATATGACTATTACTCCTATGATTTGTGGAACTGCATTTAAAAATAAAGGTGTACAAACTTTACTTGATGCTGTTGCTATGTATTTACCATCTCCATTAGAAGTTGAAGACATTAAAGGTGAAACACAAGATGGAGAAGATGTAATTGTTGAATCATCTGATGAGGGTGAAGTTGCTGCTCTTGCATTTAAAATTATGACTGATCCTTTTGTTGGACAACTTACATTTACAAGAGTATATAGAGGAATCTTAAGATCAGGTACTTATGTACTTAACTCTACAAAAATGAAAAAAGAAAGAATCGGAAGATTACTTAAAATGCATGCTATTAAAAGAGAAGAAGTTTCTGAACTTTATGCTGGTGAAATTGGTGCTGTTGTTGGTCTTAAATCAACAATTACTGGTGATACACTTGCTTCAGAAAAAGATCCAGTAGTATTAGAAAGAATGGACTTCCCAGAGCCAGTTATATCTGTTGCTGTTGAGCCAAAAACTAAAGCTGATCAAGAAAAAATGGGAATCGCTCTAGGTAAACTAGCTCAAGAAGATCCATCATTTAGAGTTGAAACTGATGAAGAATCTGGTCAAACTATTATTTCAGGAATGGGTGAATTACACCTTGAAATTCTTGTAGATAGAATGAAAAGAGAATTTGCTGTTGAAGCTGAAGTTGGTGCTCCTCAAGTTGCTTATAGAGAAACTATTAAAAATGGTATCAAGCAAGAGTACAAATACGCTAAGCAATCTGGTGGTAAAGGACAATATGGTCATGTTTACCTAAGAATTGAGCCAATGGACGCTGAAGAAACAAATGAAGAAGGTTTCAAATTTGTTAATGAAGTAAAAGGTGGATCTATTCCTAAAGAATATATTCCTGCTGTTGAAAAAGGTTGTAAAGAAACAATGCTTGGTGGAGTTCTAGCTGGTTATCCTCTAGTTGATATCAAAGTAACTGTTTATGATGGTTCTTACCATGATGTAGATTCATCTGAAATGGCATTTAAACTTGCTGCTTCTATGGGATTCAAAGCTGGTTGTAGACAAGCTGATGCAGCTGCATGTATTCTTGAGCCTATGATGAGAGTTGAAATTGAAACACCTGAAGATTACATGGGTGATGTTATTGGTGACTGTAACAAAAGAAGAGGACTAATTCAATCTATGGATGATAGAGCTGGTGTTAAACTAGTTGTTGCTCTTGTACCATTAGCTGAAATGTTTGGTTATTCTACTGATTTAAGATCTATGTCTCAAGGTAGAGCAACTTATTCTATGATTTTTGATCAATATATGGAAGTTCCTAAGAATGTTGCTGATGAAATTATGAAGAAAAGAAATGGTTAATCCCGTATAGAAAGAGTGAATTTCTTCACTCTTTTAGGGATTAACGAGATTTTCTTTATTTGTACGAAGTACGAATAGAAAATCTTCGCTCCTTTCATCCTTTAGGATGACTTTAAGAAAAAGCTTGTATAATCTACAAGCTTTTTTCTATTTTATAAAGTAAATTATAATTTATTTTATAAAACAGAAATATAAAAAGGAAAAATATGAAAAAATTATTTTTAATAATCGGAGCTCCAGGTTCTGGCAAAACTACAGATGCAGAATTAATTGCTGAAAGACATGATAACATTACTCACTATTCTACAGGAGATATGTTTAGAGCTGAAGTTGCTTCAGGAAGTGAACTTGGAGCTGAGATAGATACTTATGTAAGTGCTGGAAATCTTGTACCAATTGCTATTGTTATTGAAACAATTGTAACTGCTATTAAAAATGCTCCTACTGAAGTAATCATCATAGATGGTTACCCAAGAAGTACAGAGCAAATGACTGAGTTAGATTCGTACTTAAAAACTGAAGATGCGGTTGAACTTACAAGTGTTATTGAAGTTGTTGTTAGTGAAGAAACTGCTTGTGATAGAGTACTTGGAAGAGCAAGAGGAGCTGATGATAATGTCGAAGTATTTAACAACAGAATGAAAGTTTATACTGATCCATTAGAAGAAATTCAAGCTTTTTATACTAACTTAAATATCTTAGAAAAAATTGACGGTGAGCCAGCTTTAGAAGTTATTGTAAATGTAATGGATAAATTTATACAAAGTAAAATCTAGTGAATTTTTACTCTGTAATTATAGGTACAGAACTTTTAAATGGGCGTCGTAAAGATGCCCATTTTGCATTCTTAAATGAGCAACTTTTAAAAAGAGGTTGGACTCATAAAGGCTCTTTTGTTATAAAAGATGAACCTGAGTTTATAGAAAATACTTTTAAACTAATACAAAGTGACCCATCTAGTGTTATGTTTTCTTTTGGTGGAATTGGTGCTACACCTGATGACCATACAAGAAAATGTGCTGCAAATGTATTTACATCTTCAGATATGGAAACAAATGAAGATGCTAAAAAAGCTATTTTAGATAAGTTTGGAAAAGACGCTTATCCTCATAGAATAAATATGTCATCACTTCCTTTAAATGCATCACTACTTAAAAATGTAGTTACAAATGTTCCTGGGTTTTATTTAGAAGATAGATTCTTTTTTGTACCTGGCTTTCCTTCTATGGCTCAAAGTATGATAGTTGAGGCTCTTGATAAGCATTATATGAAAAATGATATTGAAGAGTTTAGATTGACTCTTAGTGCTTATGTTAGTGAGAATAATTTAGTTGATACTATGAAAAATACTTCTAGTGATGTTGATATGTCTTCATTACCAATTATAAATGGCGATAAAAGATATACTGTTATTTCTATAGGTTCAAACTGCAAAGATAAAACTAAAAGAGAGTTTGATAAGTATATAAAATATTGTGAAGAAAATGATATAAAATATGTACTAAAAGATATAAGAGAAGAAGTAGTATAGTGAACTTTACATTTGTCACACTATTTCCGAATCTAATTGATTTTTATTTTAAAGATTCTATTTTAAAGAAGGCAGTTGAGAATAAGTTTATCTCATACAACTTTTACAATCCAAGAGATTTTACAACAAATAAACATAAAAAAGTAGATGATACTTTATGTGGTGGTGGAGCAGGGCAACTTATGTTTCCACAGCCACTTTATGATTGTTTAGATGAGATTAAAAGAAAAGATAAAGATGCTTATATAATATTTCCTTTAGCAGCTGCAAAACCATTTAATCAAACAGATGCAATTCGATTATCAAAAAAGAAAAATATTGTTTTTGTAAGTGGTAGATATGAAGGAATTGATGAGAGAGTTATAGAAAAATATGCAAATGAAGTATTTTGTGTGGGAGAATATATTTTAACTGGTGGAGAGTTACCTTCTCTTATAATGGCAGATGCAATTTCTAGAAATGTAGAAGGCGTATTGGGAAATAATGAGTCATTAAATGATGAAAGCTATAACAACTTGTATAACACTAAAGAAAAATTAGAAGCACCATCTTTTAGTAAACCGGTAATTTATGAAGGAAAATCTGTGCCTTCAGAACTTCTAAAGGGAAATCACGCTAGAATTCGCCACTTAAAAAACAAATTATCTGTATGCAAAACAAAGTATTACAGACCATAAAATGGGGCACTGCTGAAGAGTAATCCCCGAAATTTAAAGGAAAAACAATGAAAAACAAGTACATAGCAGCATTTGAAGCAGCACAAGTAGCAGAGAAAAACATCCCGATGTTTAGAGCTGGAGATACATTAAGACTTGGTGTTGAGATTAAAGAGGGTGAAAAAAAGAGAGTTCAGAACTTTGAAGGTATAGTTATTGCTCTTAAAGGTGAAGGTGTTTCAAATACATTCACTATTAGAAAAATCGGTGCAAACGGTGTAGGTGTTGAAAGAATTTTTCCATTATATTCTGATAGTTTAAAAACTATTGAAGTACTTAGATGTGGTAGAGTAAGAAGAGCTAAGTTATATTACCTTAGAGCACTTACAGGTAAAGCAGCAAAAATCAAAGAACTTAGAAAATAGGTTTATAAAAGGTTGCTTGCTTGCAATCTTACAAAATAAAAGAGAATTTCAGATGACACTTACTTATGTAAGCTTTCATCAGAAATTCTCTTTTTTTTTGCAAGCTTCCTTTTCAATCAATCCTTTTCTAAACCTATTTTGGGATTTGATAATATTAAAATATAAAATATAAAATATGAAAAATATAACTAATTCTCCTATAGATAAAATAACATTTAAAAATCACAATTTTTTAATAAAACGCGATGATTTGCTTCATGAAGATTTCAATGGAAATAAAGCTCGTAAATTTTACTACTTCTTAGAAAATAACTTTCCTAATATAAAAACTTTAATATCATACGGTTCAAACCAATCAAATTCAATGTACAGTTTATCAGTACTTGCAAAGTTGAAAAACTGGAATTTTAAATACTATACAAACCACCTACCTTCTTTTTTGATAGATACCCCAAGTGGTAATTATAAATATTCTTTAGAAAATGGTATGGATATAATAGTAGGAGAGTATGATAGTAGTACTTTAAAAGTTGAAGATACTGAGTTATTAGTAAGTGAAGGTGGAGCTATAAGTGAAGCTAAGTGCGGTATAGAAATATTAGCAAAGGAAATCAAAGAATATAAAAAACTAAAGAATATAAAAAATTTAAAAGTATTTCTACCAAGTGGTACAGGAACTACATCTTTATTTTTACAACAATATTTAGATGACGAAGTACTAACAGTACCATGTGTAGGAAATAGTGAATATCTAACTTTACAATTCAGTGAACTAATTAAAGATAAATTACAACACCCAACTATACTAGAACCATCAAAAAAATACCACTTTGGAAAACTATATAAAGAAAACTACGAGATACATAAAGAGTTAAAAGAAGATACAAACATAGAGTTTGATTTGTTATATGATTCTATAGGCTGGAATACGATTTTAAACTACTTCGAAGACTATAAAGATGATATTATCATGTATATCCATCAAGGTGGAGTAAAAGGTAATGAGACTATGCTTGAGCGTTATATGTGGAAATACGATAAATAGTAGATAACTAATATTTAGATACAGCTAATTTATAATCTTCTTTAGTATTAATATTCAAAAACTCATCCTCATCAAAAAACTCAACAACATTAAAATTAGAATTTTTAACCATAAAATTTATCTTATGCATATCATTTTCTATATTTTTATTTATATCATCTAATATATTTATATTAAATACGCCACATAAATTATGAAGTTTTTGAGGTGTTTGAGCAAGTGTTATATCAAAATTATCTGAACTTTTAATCAGATTTTCTATAGTTTCTTTTGTTATAAATGGATTATCAACTGTAATAATAAATATCTTTTTAGTTTTAAGTTTTGTAAAAATAGATTGAAGTGCAATCATAGGTGAAAATATATTATTTGTATCAAATATTATTTTTGACTTATCATTTAGAAATTCAAATTTATCTACTTTAGAAGATATATATACATTTGAAAATATTTTTGAAAGTTTTGAGTATTGGAACTCTATTAGAGAGTTGTAGTTTTTAAATGCAAGAAGAGATTTGTCTTCTTGCATTCTACTACTTCTACCACCTGAAAGTATCACACATGGTAGATTTTGCATTTATATGCTTGCAGGATCTGTTATGTATCCAGATATTGCAGAAGCTGCTGCAACTGCTGAGTTTGAAAGATAAATTTTTGAAGTTCTACTTCCCATTCTTCCTACAAAGTTTCTATTTGTTGTTGATATACATACTTCATTGTCTCCAAGTATTCCCATATATCCACCTAAACATGCTCCACAAGTAGGATTTGATACAACTGCACCTGCATCAACTAAGATATCAATATATCCTAATTTATTTGCTTCTCTTAGAATCATTTGAGTTCCAGGAGTTACTATCATTCTTGTGTGATCTGCTATTCTTTTACCTTTTAGTATCTCTGAAGCAATTTTTAAATCACTTAGTCTACCATTTGTACATGACCCAATAAATACTTGATCTACTTTTATATTGTCATTTACTGCTGTTGTTATGCTGTGACCATTATCTGGTAAAAATGGGTATGCAATAACTGGCTCTAAAGCTGCAACATCTATTTCAATAGTTTGAGTATAAACGGCATCTTCATCACTAAAGTGTTCTTTAGGAGCAGCTCTTAAATTTTTGTCTGCTAAAAATTCTCTTGTGATATCATCAACTGCAACAATTCCACTTTTAGCTCCAGCTTCAATAGCCATATTGCATAAAGAAAATCTATCATCCATAGTTAAATACTGTATAGTATCTCCTGTAAATTCTAAAGCTTGATATAAAGCTCCATCAACACCAAGTATTCTAATAATTTCAAGAATTAAATCTTTTCCTGTTACAAATTCACTAGGCTTACCAGTAAATACAACTTTGATAGATGAAGGAACTTTAAACCAATTTCCCCCTGTAATCATAGCAAATGCTAAATCTGTACTACCCATTCCAGTTGAAAATGCACCAAGTGCACCATGTGTACATGTATGAGAATCTGCACCAATAATTACATCACCAGGAATCACAAGACCTTTTTCAGGTAATAAAGCATGTTCAATACCCATATCTTTTTCATCAAAATAGTTTTTTAATTTATGTTTTGCAGCAAAATCTCTTGATATTCTTGCTTGATTTGCAGATGCTATATCTTTTGCAGGAATAAAGTGATCAAGTACAAGTGCAAAACCATCCGGATTTGCTAAAGATGTTGCTCCGCTTTGCTCAAATGCTTTAATTGATATTGGTGTTGTAATATCATTTCCAATTACCATATCAATTGGACTTCTTACAATTTCACCTGCATATACCTTAGAACCTATATGTTCACTAAATATTTTTTCTGTTATTGTTTGACTCATTATTTATCTTTTCTTTTATATTTTTGCTATTATATCCAATATCCTATTAAAATATAAATC
>DQSS01000003.1 GCA_015663165.1 Arcobacter sp.
AAGATAAGCATAACTAATGAAATTGTCAAAAAAGAAATTAAAAAAAATGACATTGTAAAAGTAGAAAAAATAAAAGTAAAAAAGATTAGCATAAGAGATAAAGTAAAAAAAGAAATAAAAAGTCACAAAAAAGTTACAAAAAAAGAGTTCTCTAAAGAAAATTCAAGTAAGCCTATAACGCCTTTAACAAAGACCATAGCAGTGAAAAATATAGCTACTAAAGCAAAAAATAAAAAAATAAAAGTACTTAGTATAGAAGAAGTAAATAATAAGTTAAAATACGATAAAATCATAAATAATAAAAATATAAATGTTTTAATATTTAATATTAAAGATATATTTAAAGACTCAAAAAACCAATATGAAATAAAAGATATCATTTTTGTACTAAAACAAATACAAAATAAAAAAATATCTTCATTTGAATCTAAAATATATTTAAAACAAATAAAAAAACTAATAAGGGATATCAATTGATTTCAAAATTCTTAATAACAGCAGTTTTACTTACAGGTGTAGCAAATGCTACAGAAGATAATGCTAAATTTTTAGTAGTAGACTCTAAAACACACGAAAAAATTAAAATACTAAATATACTAAATGGTGGAATAGAAAAAGAATACATAATATCTAGTTTGAAACTTGCTAAAAAAGATTTGGAAAAATACTATCCGGAGTATTTTTTGTATGATGGTTTAAAATGTAATACAATTAACTCTATACAGACAAATAAAAATAATTTAAATAAAAAAGTTACTGTATTGTCCGAAGATAAAGATATTAAAAATGAAATTAAAAAAATAAAATTACTACAAATGTTAAATGATGAAATTTCTACAAATATTGATACAAGTACTGTCAATCCATCAATAGTTAAAGCAATTGGTGTTTTATGTTCAAGTAGATTGTTCCTAAGAGGACAATCATATGGAAAAGGTGATGTTGTGGGAAATATGATAATCAAATCTATAAACACTAAAAATAGTTCAATATTAGTTGAGAATAAGTAAAGAAATGAATAATAAAAAGAAGCTAATATGTCTTTCTCTTGGAGCATTATTGTTAGCTGGATGTAGTTCAAAAACTAAAAATGGTGAATTCAATAAAGACTATAGTGAATTTGTAAATAAAAATATAAAAAAAGTAAAAACAACAGACTATCTAAAAGATTCAATAGAAGAAAAAATTGATATAAAGAAAAGATTAGATTTTGATAATACTAAAAAACTATCCTCTATTTTAGAAAACTTAGGTGAAATAGATGGAAACACTTATTTGTTGTCAAATGACAGTGATGATATTTTTATCCAAAATATAAAAAATAGTCATAAGTTGGAGATTAGTAGTTTCTCAAAGCTAAATCAATATATACAAGATACTTCAAATTATTTTATTTTTATTAAAAAGAATAAATTTATTAAAAATAGAGTGAAAATAGTAAGCATCAAAAATCAAGAAGTATATGAAAAAAGTCTAAAAAATATACCATTTAGTGTAGATGGTAAAATAGCAATATCTAATATAATAGAACAACTAAAAGATATTAGTGGTTTTAATGTAATTGCTAAAGATATAGCAAAAGAAGATGATAAAAAAACAGATAAGAGAACAAATGAAAGACTATTTTCATCAAATGATGTAGGTGATTTATTTGACAATACATATATTTCATTTGCTGGTGAAAATGTTATGGAACTACTAGATTATATTTCTTTATCATTCAATGTTTATGTAGATGTTGACTATGAAAGTAAAACAATTATTTTTCAAAAACTTAAAGCTAAGTTATTTAATTTAAGTCTTAGCAATGTAGAATATAGTGGCTCATTGGATGTTAAAAAATCTATTAAGAATGATGTCGGTTCTGATGGTGGAGATTCTAAATCAGTAAAAACTAAAATAAAATTAGATATTTTAGATTCGTTAGAAAATAGCTTAGAATCAATACTAAAACTAAATGATACAAAAGGTTCACTTTTAGCTTTAAACAGAACAGTTGGAACTGTTTTTATAAAAGCAGATAAAGAAACTATGCAAGATATGTCATTGTTAATCAACGATTTCAATACAGCCTTTGAAAAACAAATAGACTTTAAACTAGAAATATTTGAATTTGCAGTTACAAAAGACTTTAATGCTGGTATTAGTTTGGGTGCAGTATTTAAAAATAGTGCAAGATATGTTGGCGAACTAAAGCAAGCTGCATTTGCAGATAGTATTTTTAATCTTACAGATCAAAGAACTACAGGAAATAGAGTATCAGTAAATAGTGCAACATTAAATAGCAAAACAATAAGACTGATAAAACAAACAAGACATGGATATATTCTTAAAAATAGTATACCTTATTTTATAGATGCAACAGATAGTAAAAGTTATATAAAATCTATAACAAAAACTACATCAGAAAACTCAGCGGGTGTACCTGAAGATAAAATTACACCTGAAATTTCAGAAGTAAATGAAGGTACAGTTTTAAGTATACTTGCAAAAGTAAATGGAAACAAAATAGAATTTAATATTCAACCAAAAATAGTAAGAGTAAATGGAATAACGCAAGTTGCATTTGATGACAATACAATATCTTTGCCAGATGTATCAGTGAGTACATTTACAAGTAATGTTATACTTAAAAATGGTGAAAAGAAAATAATAGGGTATTTAACTACTTATGATGATGCAAATGATTATAGTGGTATAGTACCTATTGAGAATTTTATTTTAGGAGGGTCTAGGTCAAAACATTATTTCAGAAAAGAAACAGTGTATGTTATTAGCGCTAACATAAGAGAATAAAGTTAAATTTAAAAAACAAAAAGGAATTAAAATGAAAAAACAAAATATGAAAAAGGGTATAACTCTTATTGAGATTATATTAGCAATTGTACTTGTTGCAATTATTATGGGTATTACTATACCAAAACTTATGTCTAACTCTACAAAAGCAGAGATTAAACAAACAATTACAAGTGATTTAAGATCAATAGTAGAAGCTGCAAATACATGGAAAAGAGCTTCAGCTGTTGCAGGTGGTAATTTTCAACAATTATCATCAGGCGCTATAAATTCTAGATTACCTTCTAATATGAAAGTTAACGCTACCTTGGGTTTAATATACTCATCTGGCTTAAATACAGGTACTTCTGATAACGATGGTATTGCTCAAACAGGTGTAAGATACACAGTTGAATGGCAATTTGATGATGCATTAAAAGGAAATGCACCTAATTTTACAAATACAGGTAACTTTTCAATAGGTATGGACTTTGCTTTAGGAAGAGATGAATTAAATTGGGATGCTAAAATGGTACTATATGCTCAAGATGTATTTAATGATACAATTACTGAGATGAGTTTATCTACGCCTTGGGGGACTCCAACTGTTACAGTAGATATGAATGCCGTAGATACACCTAATGCTTTTCCATGTGGTGGAGATGCTGTTTGTCGTGGTGATATAAATACAAATGATAACTAACATTTGTATTTATATGATAAAAAGTATTACTATATAAGGTAGAATATGAAAATCATAATTAGCTTTATTTTTATAGTCTCATTTTTAAATTCAGCAGATATAAAAAAAGATGTAGATTTTAATGACTTATTTTCTCAATTGGATAAGGTAATTTCTGCAAAGAAAAATACATCTGCAATCAAAAAAGAAGAAAAAATACATAAGAAAAAAACTACAACAAAAAGAGAAAAAAATTATAAAAAATTCAATGAAGCAGCTAAAAAGTATCATATTTTTAGAGCAAAAAGAATTTTAAAAACTGTAAATGAATTAGTTACTAAATATGATAGAAAAATAATCGATATAGTAACTGTAAAGAGATATTCATATATAGCAAATAGAAAATTTGCATATGTTTCAGGGAAAGAATTAAACTATACTTTAAAAACACTTGAATCAAATGGAAAGATTTTAACAAATTTGTATAATTATAAAACTCTTCTTTCTAGTATAAAAGAATACGATATCAAAACTATAGCTAAAGTTCTGATAATAGTAGAACAAGAGATTATGAATCTTAATGGTATGGGTTTAAAGAAAATAAATAAAGTTAGAAAAAAAGAGATTGCTGATATACCTATGTTATTGCAAAAAAATAAATTCTTTGACAATGTAAAAGTTATAGAAGTAAACAAAGATAGTGTAAAACTAAAGTATATAATTTAGTGAGATAAATTGAGTATCAATTTAAATAATAAAAAAGTATTAAATCAAGACATTTCAAGTGGAATCCTTAGGTCTTTTGAATCACTTATTAAAGTAGGTAATTCTTTACCTAGTGCTTTAGAAGTACTAGTACAAGTAGAATCTGGAAAAATAAAAAAGATTCTTGAAAAAGTATATACAAATATTACTAGATTTGATATGAGTATTGGTAAATCATTGGAAAAAGAAGGTATCATAAAAGATACTGAAGTTTTTGTAATAGATAGATCTACATCAGCACTAGAAGCTATAAAATCAATACTATCAATAAGAGAATTAAATGGAAACTTTGAAAAAACAGTTATGAGTCTTTTCGCTTTTCCTGTAATTGCTGTACTTATTGGACTTACAATAGCATTTATTGCTCAACCTACTTTTCATGGAATGGTATATTCTCTAGTAGACCAAGTTCAAGTGACTAAAGGTATTGATGTTTCTGATCAAACAGAACTAATGTGGTATCTTGAAGATAGATCTACTACTTTATTAGTTCTTGAACTATATCTTGTATTTATAATATCTAGTATATCTTTGTATTTTTATTATTTAAAATACAACCCTGAAATTATTTATAGAATATTTCCTTTAAAAGCTTATGATGATGTACCTTATATTCTTATGCTTATTTACAATCTTCAAAAAGTTGGTTTAGATCAAGTGCGTGTATATAGAATTTTAAAAGAATCATCACCCAAAGGAGGTTGGACAAAACTATTTGATGGACTTGAAAAAGAAGCTGTTGCAGGTAGATATATATATTCAGTATTTCAAAGGTATAACTTTCCCAAAGATGTTATAATGGTTTTAAAATCAGCAGAAGTTTCAAAAACATTTTGGGATAATATGGAAGCTTTAATTGAATATGTTCAAAGTACAAACTCAAGTAAACATAAATCACTAAAAAGTATATTTGGTGGTTTTTCTAGTGTTACTGGATTTTTGATAATATTATATTTTGTTTCAGGTTTATTTATGGCAATGTTCTCTTTACAAAATCTATCAATGGCTTTGATGTAATGGAGAAATTTTAAATGTCTTATTTATTAGAAAATTCTCTTATAGTCATCAAAAAAGAATATAAAGACGATGAAGAAAAGTATATCTCTTATGATGCCTATGAAATAGATGATAGATATATACTTACACAAAACGATAAACCATTTTTTTCTATTTATGATATAGCTAAATATGCAAAGAATAAATATACTAAAAATAAATTATTTTTAGTAGCACATAGATACCACAATAATATACTAAAAGAAATTACAACTGAGTTTTATATATTTAATACTGTAGATATATTTGAGAAATCATTAACAAGTTTTTTAACAATTACAATAGATGAACTTGTAGATAAGCAACATGTTATTCAAAATAATATAAAAATAGCAAAGATATTACTTAATTGTGAAGATATACACATAATTCTAGGTGATAATATCATGCTCCATGAAGTTGTAGAATATATAACTTCAACTAACCACAATATACAATATGACATATTTGAAGAAAATATGTATGACAAAAATTATTCACACAATAATGAGTCCTTAGAATATATTATTCCAAAAAGTATAAGTTACAGTAATATTTCTAAAGTTTTAAAATCTGTGAGAGTTTTAGAACCAAAGGGAAATAAAATAAAAAAACTTGTTGTTTTACTTATTGTTATTTTAGTTGCCGTAACTATATCTCAAGACTTAACAGATTCTTTTTTTGAAGACTATAAATATAAATTAAAAAAAGAAAATAAAAACTTACATAATAATCTAAATATTGTTAGAAATAATTTTACAAAAAATGAAAAATATAGTAAAGTATTTATACGAAAACTACAGTCTTTAACTAGAAAAGATATTTATAAACCAGGATCTAAATAATGAATGAATTTATAATGAAAATTAAAAATTTTAGACCAAAGAATGAAGATTGGGTTTCGAAAACATTAAAGAAAAGACAATTAGTACCTATATATATCACTATTTTTATTGTTCTTTCAATACTTTCATTTTCTCTATATACTTCATATCTGGATGCAAATAAATGGTATCTTAAAAATGAAAAGATAAAGAGTAATATTAAAAAATACGAAACAAAGATTTCAAGACTAGTGCAAGTTGTAAGTTTACAAAAGAATAAAATTAAAAATTTAGAAGGTCTATTTTTAGACAGTAAACAACCTCTTGCAATATTGACAAAAGTATGTGAACTTATGAAAAATAGAGAAGTAATAGGAAGTTTTTATATTATAAAAAAACAAAATACTACATATGTAAATGTTTTAAATATAGAGATTCAGGTAAGTTATGGAGATAGAGAATTGTTATTTATGGTTACAAAATTAGTACTGGAAAAAGTATTTTTTCTTAAAAGTATCGAAAAAACAAAAACGGGTTTAAAGTGTGAACTTTATAAACCAGAGAAGTAGGGATAGTATGAAGCGTGATTTTAAACAACTTTTTACAATATATTTTAAAATATTTAAAAGAAAAATTAAAAAGTTGAAAAAAATAAATATAAAAGAAATGATTATTAACCTTAACAATATTTTAGAAAGCAAGGATACAGAAGATACTTATGCTAGTAATAATTCAGTAATACAATATAAAAATAAGTTTCTTGAACTATCAAAAAAATATAATATAACTGAAGTAGAATTGAACAAAGATATTAGTAATATTAATTTTGATTTCATATTTAATATATTTTTATCAAATGAAACATTACATAGAGAATTTATTGATATAATGTTTGCAAATAAGAAGTACTACTCTACTATTGAAGAGCTTGTTGATGATGGTTTTGATGTTCAGTATTTTTTCTATGCAAGAGATGAAAAAAATATGGATAGTATTCAAGACTTTAAAAGTATTTGTGTAAAAAGAAAAAGCGATGATAAAGTATTTGTAGGTTATATTTTACCTACTACATCTACAAATATTGTATATGAAGATTATTTTTTTATAAGTAACTCTATTTATGCATACTACTACAATACAAAAACTATAGAATTAGGTGGAAAAGCAGAGAGTGATATAAGTGACATATTAAAGTATATGGAAAGTAATGATATCTCTGATTTACATTTTCAACTTTTAGATGAGTATTCTTACTACTTTACTGCTAGATTTGGTCAAGAAATTATAAGAATCACAACAGCTCCTGTAAATAAAGAATATGTAGATAAGATTTACAATCAAGCACTTATAAAAATAGGAAAAGATAGTTTATCTAATCCTCCTGAAGTTTCTGGACTATTAAAAGAACGATTACTTTCAAAGGGTGGTAAATTAACCGATAGAACATTTAGATTTCATTCTATGTTTGACAACAAAGGTCACTATCAAGGAAGAGCAGTAAGTATTAGAAAGCTTATGAATTATGAAGAAATATCGGCATTAGGACTACAAGGATTAAATTACTCTCAAAGAGCTATTGATTTACTAAATAAAGCAGCTTCTAATTCACATGGAATAATTTTAATTACAGGTAAAACAAATAGCGGTAAATCTACATTATTATATTGTATTTTATCTGCTTTATATGATGAAGGTAGAAGAATAAAAAGTATTGAGTCTCCTGTAGAAGTTGTGGCACCTTTTTCGCAAGTGGATTTAACAAGAACAGAAGATGCAGAAGAAAAATATAAAATGACAAGAGCGGTAGCTGTTGCTGCACTTTTAAGACAAGATCCAGATGTAGTGCTACTTCAAGAGATAAGAACTGAAGAAGAAGTAGAAGAGTTTGTGGAGCTTGGACTAAAAGGGCATCTTGCTTATTCTACAGCGCATACAGGAAGTGTTCAAGAAACTATATTAAGAATACTTAAATCTTCTCCCGATCAAAAAGTTCTAAAAGAGACATTGAAGTTAATTGTTACGCAAGAACTAATAGGTAAAAAATGTCAAGAATGTAAAGCAATAAAGGTAAAAGATAGTATTTGTAAAAACTGTAATGACATGGGGGTAAAAGGCTTACTTCCTGTTTATGAGATAGCATACTTTAAAGATTTAGGAAAACTAGATATTACAGATATGAAGAATGTTGTAAAATCAAATGGTGTTGAATATATTTCAAAAAAAGATATAGCTAGAGAATATAAAGCCTTAGACTTGATAACAGATAAAGACTATATCAGAATTATGACATATGAAAAGGATCTTCGTGAATAAGTTAAAATCATTTACACTAATTGAAGTTATATTAGCACTTGTAATTGCTTCTATGGCAAGTATGTATGTAATAAAAAATATGCAACATAGCAATTTTAATAAAGCAGTAATAGAGATGCAAAATACAATAAAAATGATGATAACGGATGGAATCACAAGTCCTATTGGTTATGCTAGTAGCAGTGATAATAACTGCAGTCCAAATGCAGATTTTACAAATCTAACTGCTGAAAGACTCAGGAATTGTATGAGTTGGGATAATAGGTTTGATTTAGCAGGTACGGCTCTAACTGGAAATGGATTAATGGAGAATTACGGTAACTGTACATTTAATACTCAAGTTGTAGCGGGACAAAATAGACAATTTGATGTTTTTATTGATTGTTCTAATGTAAACTTTAACAATAAATCTTTAAGTTATTTAGAAGATGCAATAAGGTTTTTATTTGAAAATACTTTAAACTATATTATTATTCAAAGTAGACCAAATGCTACATCTTTAGATGATGCAGTACTTGATGGAGATGCAAATGATGGTCTTATAAGAGCGAGGTTTCAACTGTAATGAAAAAAATTATTATCTTGCATATTGGTATATCATTGTTATTTTTAGGATGTTTTGAAGAAGAAAAAAAAATAGTTAAGAAAAAAATAAAAAAAGAACCTGTTGAATATATGGTAAAAAAAGTTCAAAAAATTATGGATAAAAATACCACTTTATCTACTATAATAGAAGAAGAAGGAATTGTAATAGATGGTTCAAGAGATGAAGATTTACTTGATGCCTTTGGATTAGCTGTTTCAAAAGTCATGGAAGAAGAAGGAGTTAGTGTACCTGATTGTACTGCATTGGCAAAAACTGAATTTTTAAGTAAAGAAGAGTGTGATGAAATATCAGATAAGTATTTTGGTTTTTATGATATTTATTCTGAAGAAGGAAAAATATCAAAAGTTGATGATGTTTTTAGTACTGGGATAGCTGGAGAAGATATAGAAATAAGAGAAGGTGAAATAGAGTTTTTTGATAGTTCTGGTAATCCACTACTTAACAACCAAGTAGAGTTTGAAGAAATGGTTGATGAAAATAGTGATATTGATATTTTAAAAAAACTAAAAGCAGCAATTCCTAAAGAAAAGATTGAAATGCTGAAGAAAATAGAAAAGAAAATAAATTTTTTAAAAGAAATAGAAGATAACAATAAAAAAGAAAATATTACTAGAGAAGCAAGTAAAACAATAAAAGAAGATAAAGATATTGAGAAATCAGAAAATATTACAGATTTTAATCACTCTGATTTAGATAGTAATTCAGACGATAGAAAAAGTAATATGGCACTATATGGTAATGCAAAGAATGCTTTAAGTAATTTAATATCAGAGCATAAACGAACAGAATTACGGATGGTAAGAGAACCTAATAATCAAAAGCTTATTGATAAGTACAATCAAGAAGAGATAGATATATCATTACTTGAACAAAAAGTGGATATGTACAGAAGTGGAATAGGTTCATAATATGAAGAATATATTTAGTTTATTTTTTATTATAGGTGTAATTTTATCACCTTTAAGTGCAAAAGAAGAAATGGATTATGATAAGTTATTTTATTTTTTAGAGAATAAGGGAATTGTTGTAGGTGAAGATATTAGTAATGATGATTTGTTTAATATAATAAATAGCAATAAAATTTATTTAGATAACGGAACTATAAATCAAGAAGAATTAAATAAAAAGATAAAACAATTAATGACTTACAAAGAAGAACAGTACTCTAAAATACATGATAAATTAAACGCTAACCCTAAAAATAAAATAAACAAAGAGATAATTTCATATTTTAAAGATAATAATGATAGAGTACAAGAAACACAAGATAAGTTATCTGAAAATGACAATAATGGTTGGTTTTCAAGTATGATAAATTATATACTTGAATTTCTAAAAAATTAAAGAGGAAAAATTATGTTTAATATAATAAAAAAGGTTTTTTTAGTTGTTTTCATTAGCAACTTTGCATACGCAACACAAGTAGGTGTAGTTGACACTGATATATTACTTATTAAAAAGAATCCATCTAATAGTTCAGTTAAATTCGGATTTTATAAAATAAATAAGGTTATTGATATACTAAGTAGCTCAGAAGGAATTGATAGTGAGGATATGTGGTATAAAACTCCAAGAGGTTATGTAAAATCAAAGTATGTAATACTTGAAAAAGATTTACCAAAATTTATAAGTGAAGATGAGATAGATTATTCTAAAAATGCTTTACAGTTAATAGTTTACCAATCAACAGTAGTGGAGAGTCTTCAAAAATTAAGAAAAATTTTAAAAGATGAAAAATATATATATTTAGAAAAAACAAAAAATGTATTCGTTATATATCTGGTAAATTTTGAATCATATAGTATGGCCGAGTTAAAACGAAAAGAGATTAAAAAATATTTTTCTAGTGCATTTATAACTAAAATTAAAGATAAAAGAATCGACAAACTAAAAATAGATAAAATAGATAAAGAAGAAGAAATAGTTTATGATGATACTATAAAGACGGAAGAGATTGAGTTGTTGAAAGATGAAGTTATTTCTGAAGAAGAATTAAATTCAATGAAGATTGATTTATATAATATAGAAAAAATAGAAATAGTTAAGCCAGAAGAAATTAAAGTAGATAAGATAAAAGAAAAAATAATAATTACTCAAATCAACGAAGAAATTATACCTGATATTGAAAAGAAAATAATTGTAAAAAACAAACAAACTTATCAATCTATAATGGAAAACCTATTAATACATATAAATAAGTAGTTATTATCAAGTATATTATTTTTTTATTATCTATTTATTGTTTCTCTTTTGCAGATCTTACAAAACTAAGTAATAAAGACAAAATAGAGATAAAATCAAAACCTAATAAATATGTAGTAGCTAAAAGGTTCAGTAACTATTATGAATTTATACTAAGGGCAGAGAAATATTCAATACCTAAAAAAATAACAAGAACTAATTCTCATATAAATAAAATAATCTCAAAGCGAGATAAAGAGGATAACAGATGGTCATCTTTAAAAGAGTTTTTAATAGATGGTTATGGTGATTGTGAAGATTATGCTATCTCTAAGTATATAACACTTTTAAAGCTAGGTATTGACACTAATAAACTATTTCTTAGTGTTGTCAAAGTTAAAGGTTCCAAAAGCCTACATATGGTTCTTTTATATGTTAATAATAAGGAAATATTAGTTTTAGATAATCTGAGCTGGAAAGTATTACCTCTTAATAAAAGAAAAACTTTGGAATTTAGATATGCTTTTAATTCAAAAAGTTCTTATATAATCAAAAATAACTCCTTAGTTAAAGAAAAGAAAATTAAAAGAGTAGAAGTCATAAAGTTAAATAATATACTTTTAGAAAAGTAATGTTTTTCCTTTGGTGTTTATATTGTAAGATTTGTTATCTTTATATACGGTCGTCTTGTTATTGTAAAAATCTTCTACAAAATCATATATGATTGGAACAACAATTTTACAATTGTTATCTATAAATCCCCATTTATTATTAGTTACTATTTTTCTATATGCCGTATCAGATGGATAAATATTCGTATAGTTAGTATTTAATACAAGTTTAAATCTCTTATTTATACAGCCAACCTTATCTTTCTTCTTAACAACAATAAGACCATCAGAGTAATTTATAATCTTTGAATAAATAGGTTTGATTACTACTTGATAGTTTCTGTTTATTAGACCACTCTTACCATTTAGTTTAATAATAGCTAAGTTGTTGTAAAAAGGGTCTATTGAATCATATATAATATCTAATACAACTTCATCCTTATAGTTTATAACACCTTTTTTATTCGTGTAGTTATTAACTATTGCAAAACCATTAGAAAAAGGTAATATTTTTTCATACTTATGTTTTATTAAAATATTGTTGTTTTGGTTAATAACACCATATTTATTAAACTCTTTTGTAATCCTATAATTACTTGTATTGTTCATACAAGCAGTAAAAACTAGAGATAATAGTATGGAAATAGAAAATTGTTTTTTTAGTAGCATTATTTTAAAACTATTTCTAAAGTAGTTCTTCTTGATAATAATTTATTCTCAGAACCATCTTTATTCAATATAATATCTTGAGAACTCATTCCTACAGAAGTAAATAGTTTTTTTAAATTATTACTAGCATATATTTTACTAGTAATAAATTCTTTTATCTTATCTGCTCTATTTTGAGATACTTTCATATTAGCCATAAATTTACCGATAATAGTACTTCTTGATTTATATTCAGATGATGTATAGCTTTTAACTACAACTTCCTCAATCTTATTTATATATTTTTTAAGTATAGGAGTAATATCATTCATAAGTATATTTAGCCTATTTTTGAAATCTTCATTCAAGTCACCAGAATTATGAAATTCAAAAGTAATAAAATTAGTATTAAAATTATCTTTATATGAAAGCTTGATATTTGATAATTCATTTATTATTGAATTATTTTTATTTAATATTAAAATAGAAGAATCAAATTTTTTAACTAAGTTAATCTCTTTAATTGCTTTATTTTCATTAATAATATCTTTTTTTACAATAGCTTTCTTTATTTGTTTATGCAAGATATAGTCACTACATATGCTTGACTTATTTTTAGATAGAATAAATTTTAGTATTTCTGTATTGTTATTACTTATTGCTAGATTGCTTAGTGTATTTTGATTTGAATCTAAAATATTTAAATTTGAACCATTACATATTAATATCTTAGATATTTCACTAGAGTTATTTCTTACTGCATCAACTAGTGGTGATTCTTTAAATGAATCTAACTTATTTATATTTACTTTATCAATCAATAATTTTACATTATCAATTTGATTTAATCTAACAGCATCATGAAGTGGTGTATATTTATGAACTTTTACATTTGAAGTACAGCCTATTATAAATATAGATAACATTAAAATAATAAGTATTTTTAGTATATTATCTCTCATGTAATGCTCCTTGTTTAGTTTTTAAAATTGGTTTTAATAAGAAATCCATAATAGTTTTTTTACCAGTTACAATATCAACACTTGCAATCATCCCTGGAATAATAGGTAATATCTTCCCATTTCTTTCTAGATGATTTTTATTTGTTTGAACTACAATCTTATAGTATGTCTTACCGTCTTTACTGTCTTTATCAATAATACTATCTGCTGAAATTTCAATGATTTTCCCCTCTAATCCACCATATATTGAAAAATCATAAGCAGTTATTTTTACAATTGCTTTGAGTGTTGGATTAATAAAAGCGATATCTTTTGGATCAATTTTAGCTTCTATTAGAAGTATATCACTATCTGGGACAATTTCTACTAAAGTATCTCCAGATTTTACAACTCCTCCAATCGTATTTAAATTTATTTGTTTTATTATACCATTTACAGGAGATCTAACAATTGTCTTACTCAATTTATCATTATCGCTTATTAGTCTTGATTTTATTTTTTTTAGTTCAGATTCAACTTCTTGAATAGAAGTTGAAGATTCTGTATGAAACTTATATTTTCGTTCTTTAATTTTACTTTTAGATTCGGCAATAGCTAATTTTCCTCTAAGCATTGATAAAGTTGTATTTTCTAAATCAGCTTTTGTTTTTAAATAGCTACCTTCTATTTTTAAAAGTTCAACATTTGATTTTGATCCACTTCTAACCATTCTTGCAATAGTATTTTTTTGTTTTATTAGTACGTTAAGACTGCTTTTCAATTGTCTTTCTTTTGCATATAATTCTTTTAACTCTTGTCTTTTTTGATATAATTGATATTCTAATGTTTTTACAGAACTTTGATATTCTTTAATTTTATTGATAAAGAGCCTTTTTTCTATACTCATATAAATTGATTTTTTTTCTTTTAATTCCTTGTCAAAAATAAGATTAGGTATTCTATTATTTATTTTAAAACTTAACTCGGCAAGTAGTCTAGTTCTTTTAGCTAATAATGCTAATTTAATTTCTTTATTTTCTTCTAGTGATGCCTGAAATCTAATAGTATCAATTTTCATTAATGCTTGATTCTTTTTTACATGTGCACCTTCTTGAATGATGATTTCAGAAATAATACCACCATCTAGATTTTGAATAGTTTGTATTTTACTTGCAGGTATTACTTTTCCATTTCCCCTTGCAAGCTCGTCTATTTGAGCAAAAGATGCCCAAGTAATTGCTGATACAAAAAATAGTATTATTGTAATAAAAACAGAATCAAGTTTTTTTGATGTAGTTTCGTTAGATTGACCATATAAACTATTTACAAATTTTATGTCATTGTTCATTATAAACCATTCCTTAGGTTATTTAAAACTTCATTTTTAGGTCCATCAGTAATAATTTTGCCATCATGTAATATCACTATTCTATCTACTAGTTCTAAAATTGACATTTTATGCGTCATAACAATTAGTGTTTGATCTTCAATAGTGTTTTTCATATTTTTGATAAATGCTTGTTCTGTTTGTGAATCCATTGAATTGGTAGGTTCATCCATGATAATCACATTTGGTTTTGATATAAGTGCTCTTGCTAATGTTATTGCTTGTCGCTCACCTCCTGATAATCCATCTCCTCTTTCTCCAACCATAAGATCAAAACCTGCTTCATGTTTACCTAGAAATGAATTTAGTCCGGTAATATTAGCAACACTTATCAAATCTTCATCGCTAGTAAAATTTTCACCTATAGTTATATTATCTTTAATTGTACCTAAAAATAAAAATGGCTCTTGAGGAACATATCCTATCACATTTCTTAAATCTACTGGATCAATTTGTCTTACATCAGTATTATCAAACATAATCGAGCCATTTTTTGGAGTGTATAAATTCATAATAAGCTTAGAAAGGGTTGACTTGCCTGAGCCAATCTTACCTATAATTCCAACCTTTTCCCCTTTTTTAATTGATAGATTTATATTTTTAAGGGCTTCAAAGTTTTGATCTTTATATGAAAAATCTACATCTTTAAATACAATGTCTCCATTTAAATTTGGTCTACTTAAGTAGACTTTATCATCTCTTTCTACTTCCATTGACATAAGTTCATTTATATTATTGTATGATAGTATAGTTCTATCATATCTTATTATCATACCTACTATTTGAGAAACTGGAGCAATAACTCTACCATTTAACATCATTGATGCAATAATAGCTCCCATAGTCATTTCACCTATAGATGCCAAATAAACACCCATTATAACTATTGCTATGTTAGAGAACTGTGATAAGAATGCTGTAAAATATGTTACGGTTTGTGATAAATGCTGAGATTTTTCAGCATAATAAGCCGTTTGATTTAGTGAGTTCTCAAACTGTGCTTTCATTCTATTTTGTCCACGAATAGTTTTTATTATTTCTAACCCAGCAACTGTTTCATTTAATGCTGTAAGTTTAATTTGATCTTCTTTTGCTGATTTTTCAACAATCTCTTTTATTGGTTTTTGCATATACCAAGAAAATGAAAAAGCTATAATCACAGTAGATATAGATATCCACCCAGCATCTCCACCTAGATAAAATATAAGAGCTATAAAAATAATGATAAAAGGTAAGTCAACTATGGCAGCAAGTGTTGCGGTTGAGAAAAATTCTCTTACACTTTCAAAAGATTGAAGTCGACTTAGAAACATACCAGTAGATTCTGGTTTTTGATCAAGTCTTATATTTAAAAGTTGCTCAAATATTTTATTAGACATAATTATATCGGCTCTTTTATTTGCTAAACCCAAATAGTGACTTCGTATCATTTTTAGTGAAAAGTCAAAAATCATAACTATCATAATTCCTGAAGCAAGTACCCATAAAGTTTCCAATGCATTGTTTGGTAATACCCTATCATAAACATTCATAGTAAATAGTGGCGTAGCAATAACAAATAAGTTTATTAAAATCGCAGCAAAAGCTACTTTTACATAAATAGATTTATTTCTTTTCATTGCTCCCCAAAACCATTGATTTGGATTTTCTAAATTTATATTTTTATGAATTTTATTTTTAAATTGGTAGTCATTTTTTATTAAAACAACATGTCCTGTATATTCGCTTTGAAGCCTTTCTATACTCATAATAGTTTCACCAGTTAGGCCGGGTATGATAAGTTTAGCTTTATTTTCTGATATATCTATATCAAGTAAGACACAAGATCTATCATTATTTAAAATAAGTAGCGCTGGCAGAGCTAACTTAGATATGTCTTCTAAGTTTCTTTTTACAACTTTTGAGATTAATCCAATTCTTGTACCAGATTTTATAAATGACTTTAGGTCCATAATTGAACCTTGTGTTAAAACTCCTGATATTAAAGAATTAATAGAAACATTTTTCTCATGATACTTTGATATAAATAAAAGTGATTCCAAATAGGAGTCAGTTGTTCTTTTATTTGTATTTTTTTGTTCTTCCTTTAGCTCTGGAGTTTCTATTTCATTATTATTATTTTCTGTCAATATTAATTCTCTATTATTTTAATAATTATTCTTCTTGAAAGATCTTGATTTTCTATATTGTTATCATTTGTAATAATATTTTCAGGACCTTTTCCTATTGCATTGAATTTAGACATGAAAAAATCTGTATTTAAGTTGTGTTCCATTGATTTTTTAATAAAATAATCTTTTACTTTATCTGCTCTTTTTTGAGAAAGTGCATAGTTTGCTTTATCTTTTTCTTCTTTGGTTTTGTACTTTCTATATTCAGATGATGTATAAGATTCTATATCAACTCTTTTTATTTGATCTTGATTTTTTTCCAATACTTTTAGAAACTTTAAAGAAAAAGTATCAAGTAAATATTTAAATTTATCATTTGAATTTACTCCTGTTTTTGTAAATGATGAACTCGTAATAAGTAAAGTAGTTTCTAGAGTATCTTTATTAAAAGAATAGTTTTCATTTTTGAAAGTATCACTTAATTTATCTGCTAAGCTACTTATGTTTGTATCTATTTTTGTAATATTTATAGCTATAGGTTTTGTTGAAATAGTTTTTATTTTTGTTATCTCTTCTATTTTACGTTCTTCATCCAATGGGTTTGTTTCTTCTAGTAACAGGTCTAATTCAGATGTGTCTTCACTATCTTTATCTTGAATAAGATTCTTTACTTTGATAATTTTACAAATACTATTTATTTCGGTACTTATTGTTTTATTTAAAATTGATAGTTTTTTTAATAGTTCATAGTATGTATTTATCAAAATAAATTCTTGTTTAGTTTTGTTTGATTGTGCATCTGTTATTTTATTTTTATCTTGAAGTACATCAATAAATGTTTTAGTTCCATCTTTAAGTTGGTTTTGTGTTATCACTAATATTTCTTTATTTATATCAATTGATTCGCTGAAGTTGACAATTCTTTTTTTAGTTGTATGATAAGAATTATAAAGATTTGTTACATCCCCTATAACTTCTTGAGTTATTTTATCTAAATTTCTTTTTTCTTCATTTAATATAATTTGTTCTTTTTCTATTCTTGTTTGATCTCTTCCTCCAGAGTAAAAATTCCAATTTAAAGTAACTTTACCAATAATTTCTTTTTGTACATTTTCACCAATCTCTAAGTCTTTATCATATATTCCATCGATGTTTAGTTTTACATTGGGCTTATATACTGATCTTTCTTGAGATATTTTTTGATATTGTTGTTTTAAAACTTCTTTTTGTTCTTTGATTTTATAATTATTTTCAATTGCTATTTTAATGATTTCTGAAATGGGTTTCTCAATTAGAGACTTATCAATAGATGGTCTACAAATTGTTTTACTTATATCTTTTGATGTAAGTTTCTTATAATTAGATACTGCTTTGTCATATTTTTCTTGGGCAATTAGTTTTTTGTCCTTAAGAATATTGATCATATTTTTAGTTTTTAAAGTTTCAATTACTTCACCACTAATTTCTTCTTTGTCTAAAGCAATACCCAAAGCATTATTATGTTCAATTGTACTGTAGTCCATTATTTTATTTAATTCAGCATATTCTACTAATTCAGAATATGATTTTATAATATTTAATATTATTTTTTCATTTTTTTCTTTATATTTATATGATGTACTTAAATAAGAATATTTTTTTTGTGAAATTAATGAAGATGTTTTTCCACCATCATATAAAAGTTGTTCTGCTTTTAGTGATGAATTTATACCTTTCTTTTTTTCCCACTCAGAGCTACTTCCTGAGTTAGGTGAATTCTTTAATTGAGATTTTTCACCGTATACTTCAAAATCTAAGCTTGGGTAGTATCCAGCTTTTTCAATCATAATATTCTTTTCTTCAGATTTCACTTTTAATTGATTAGCTAAAATTTCAACATTTGTAAGTTTAGTTTGATTAACAGTTTCTTTGAGTGTATCTGCATTTGTAATTGATAATAAAGATGAAAGCAATAAAGAAGTGAAAGATAAGTTTTTCATGGTTGAAACCTTTTCTGAGATTGTACCTTTTTAATACTTCAGAAAAAATTAAATACTAGACTATCATAGTATCTCGTAAGCGCTACTATATAAGTACATAGAGATAATATCAAGATAGGTAAGATTGTAATTTTTATGTAATTATATTAAGATTAAAATATTCATTATATTGTAATAATTATGTATCTTTTTTCTTAAAGTATAAGCTTAAAATTAGTTTTAAAT
>DQSS01000076.1 GCA_015663165.1 Arcobacter sp.
AAAAAAAATATAGAAGCACATCTTGAAAAAATAAGAAAGATGATTTCCAATATTCTCACTAAGGATATCTCTGAAAAATATATTTATAAATTTAATGCACATATTGATTTGGAACCATTAAATCGTGTCTTTTCTTTAGAAGATACGTATACATCCTTTTATAAAAACAAGCATTTTTCATTAAAAAGGGGAGATAGTTATCTTCAATTAGACGTCAATAATACGGATCCTATAATTATATTAGATTCTTTAAAGATAAAACCTCATAACGTTATACTGAAATGTGCAATAGAAAGTACTCAAAATACAATGTTTGTAATTTATTATAAAAAAACAAGAGATGCTATCTATAATGAATCAGATGCATTTAGAGTCAGGTTATCTAAAGGTATGAATGAATTTAATTTATTAATTCCATCTATATATATATCAAATAATATGAGAATTGATTTAGTTGATAAAATTGGTAAGTATCGTATTCATGATTTTTCTATTTTTACAGTTAAATAAGCTAATCACTGAAATATTATCTTTGAAGTTACTCTTTTATGGCATACTTATAAAATATAGACGATGAATAGAAAAGGAGAGTCTTATTGCATATTAAAACTTATATTAAAACTCTATTTATTATATTAGGACTTATAGCACTTATTGTCATTACATACCTTTTTTATTTTGCCAAACATTATCCTATACCTGTAACAAATCGAGCATCTTTTGATGCCAAATTAAAGTTTATACGTGAAAACATAAATGTAAATGAAGTGGATACTCTCATCGTTGGTTCTTCTGTAGGGCTTAATAATATACAGGGTACCTATCTCGAAAAAGATTCTACAAAATGCAAAGTAGTATTAAACCTTTCGGTACATGGTGCATATACAAGACAGACAAGGCAGTTACTAGAGTTGACTGATGCCTTTCCTAAATTAGAGCGTATTCTATATGTAGGACAATACACAGATTTAGGTATAACACATCAATTTAATGATTATAACCCAGATTTTCTGATGAAATATATGCGAAATGAAATGAACCTTATTGAAAAGTTTTTAGTTATTCTTAGAGCTTGTAATAATTTATTTTTTTGTATCAATAGACAAAGAACATGGAAAAAAATGTATAAAGATAAAGATAGTTTTCACTATATAGAGTATGACAGTACGGGGAGTGTTCCTCTTCAAATTAATGCAAAAATAACAAATCCTGGAAGATGGGGAGGAGCGCAACCTGGGCATATGCCAGAAGTATCTTATGGTGCTATATATCATATGTCTAAAAGAGCATTAAACAAAGGCTTGAAATTTTATTTTATACAGCAACCGCACAGAGAAGCTATTGTCAAAAGGGATAGTAGAGTGAGAAACGCATTAGCAACATTTTCTAAAAGGGTAAGTAATATTATGAAGGAAAATCATGGTGTTTTTATAAACTTACATACGATGCTTCGTCTAGATGATACACATTTTTCAGATAGAAATCACCTAAATGATAAGGGAAGTAAAGTTGAGGCTAAGAAGGTTGCTAAAATAATTGATATTATTGAAAAATAATTTACATATATATTTAGTAAGTATCAATAAGATGTTTGGTATTATATTAAGATATTTTTAGTATATGAATGGGGATTAGTCTATTGAAGTTGTCAGATATTATAAAATTAATGCGTCCACATCAATATATAAAGAATTTATTTATTTTTTTACCCCTTTTTTTTTCAATGAAAATTATGGACATTGACCTTTTAGTTAATACGTGTTTGGCTTTTATTTCTTTTTCACTTATTGCTAGTGCAGTTTATATCATGAATGATTATTTTGATATTGAATCAGATAAGTTACATCCTAGTAAATGTACACGTCCTTTGGTATCAGGAAGTGTAAGTAAAAGTGAAGCAATCATAACAACATTACTCCTCTTGGTACTTGGAAGTATGATGATGTATTATCTCTCAATGAAAGCTTTTTTCATTTTATTAGTATATGTTTTGATTAATATTTTGTACAGTTTATATTTAAAGCATATAGCGATACTAGATGTAGTAACGATTGCAATAGGTTTTGTTTTGCGTATATTTGTGGGAACATCTGTAACTATGCTAAATGCATCTAAATGGATTGTTGTGATGACATTTTTGCTGGCACTTTTTTTAGCTCTTGCTAAACGAAGAGATGACGTATTACTCTTTAATAAAACAGGGCAAAAAATGAGAAAAGTGATAGATGGCTATAATTTAAATTTTGTTGATAAAGCAATGACACTTATGGCAGGGATTGTTATTGTCTCTTATCTTATGTATTGTGTATCTCCAGAAGTCATCTTAAGAACAGGGAGTGACAAGCTTTATCTCACATTGATATATGTCATTATTGGTATTATGCGCTATATGCAAATCACTTTTGTAGAAGAATCCAGCGGAAGCCCAACAAAAATATTAATTCAAGATAAAATGATGCAAGTGATTATGATACTTTGGATTATAACATTTGGAATTATTTTATATTAAGGATTTGTATGAATTTTAATGAGAAAATTGTAATACCTGGTGCGGCAGGATTGGTTGGCCAAAACTTGATTATAGAGTTGGAACATCAGGGGTATAGCAATATAGTTGCGATTGATAAACATACAGAAAATATTAAAGTATTGCGTGAGTTACATCCGAATATTGATGTGATTGAGGCAGATCTGGCAGATAAAAATAGTTGGGAAATTGCTTTTAAAGATGCAAAAGTTGTGTTGATGTTGCAGGCACAGATCGGTGCAACAACAATAGAACCCTTTAATAGAAATAATATTGTTTCTACCCAAAACATATTGGAAATAATGAAAGAGTATCAAGTGCCATACCTTGTACATATTAGTTCATCTGTTGTCAATTCAGTCGCGAATGATTTTTATACGATTACAAAAAAGGAACAAGAAAAATTAGTTGTTGAGTCGGGTATTACTTATTGTGTCTTACGTCCGACGCTAATGTTTGGTTGGTTTGATCGTAAACATTTAGGTTGGTTGAGTAGATTCATGGAAAAAGTACCATTTTTTCCTATTCCTGGCGATGGAAGATACATGAGACAACCACTATATGAACGAGATTTTTGTAGGATTATTGTCTCAGCGATGAAAATTCAACCGCATAATATGATTTATAATATTACTGGTAGAAATAAGGTAGACTATATAGATATTATTCGCACTATTAAAAAAGTAAAAAACCTTAAAACACCTATTGTAAAGATACCTTACAGTCTTTTTAAAGGATTGATGGCAAGCTACGCAATATTCAGTGATAATCCACCTTTTACTACACAGCAGTTAGAGGCATTGGTGGCAGACGATGCATTTGAACTTATACCATGGTGGAATATATTTGATGTAGAATCAACACCTTTTGAAGATGCAATGTATGAAACATTCAGCGACCCACAGTATAGTCAAATCATTTTAAAATTTTAAGGTTGTATATGCATAAAAAAATAGCAATTATAGGAGCAGGACCTATGGGACTTGCTGTAGCATATCAATTGATAAAAGAAGGGTGTAAGCCTATTATTTTTGAAGCAGATGATCGTATTGGGGGCATGGCAGCAATGTTTGATTTTGGAGGTGTTGAGATAGAACGTTATTATCATTTTCACTGTACTTCTGATGATGATTTCTTGAAAGTATTGAAAGAATTGGATTTAGAAGATAAGTTACATTGGAAGTGTACTAAAATGGGATATTGGTATAACTCTAAATTGCAAGAATGGGGTAATCCTCTTGCCTTATTAAAATTTGAAGGGCTAAGCATGATTGCCAAATTTAGATATGGATTACATGCTTTTTTAGCTACAAAAAGAGATAATTGGAAGCCATTAGAAAAATATGATGCAGTTACCTGGATAAAGACTTGGGTGGGGAAAGAAGCATACGCCGTACTCTGGAGTAAACTGTTTGCACAGAAGTTTTATGAATATACAGATAACCTTTCTGCACCCTGGATTTGGAGTCGTATTCGACGGATTGGTCGTTCTCGTTACAATCTGTTTAGCGAGAAGTTGGGTTATCTAAGCGGAGGTTCTGGTACATACATGAATGCCATGAAGATTTATATAGAACAATATGGAGGTACATTCAAACTTAATAGTGCTGTTAGCAAGATAGTAATTAAAAATGGGGTAACTAAAGGGCTTATAGTGAAGGATGAATATTTGGAGTTTGATACAGTCATATCAACTATACCTTTACCGCTTGTTGCTAAAATAGCAAGAGATTTGCCAAGTGATATTTTGGATATGTTTCAATCTAAAATAAATATTGCGGGGGTATGTGTGATTGTGAAGTTAGATAAGCCTTTGACTGAAAACTTTTGGCTAAATACGAATGATGAAAGCATGGATATACCAGGTATTATTGAATATAGTAATTTAAATGCTGAAGTAGGACATATAGTTTATGTTCCTTATTATATGCCTCAAAGTAATTTAATGTATAAAGAAAAAGATGAAGTATATATAGAAAAAGTATATCAATATTTTAAAACGATAAACCCTCGGATTAGTGATGAAAATATTTTAGAAGTTTGTGTACATCGATATCACTATGCACAACCAATTTGTCCACCAAATTATTTAAAGACACTACCTGATGCTAAATTACCTATCGAGGGTTTATGGGTGGCAGATACCTCTTACTATTATCCAGAAGACAGGGGTATATCAGAATCGATTGGTTACGGAAGAAGTTTAGCAAAAAGGGTTGTGGATGATTAAAGAATTTAAATCAAAAGAGTTTTTGATATTCCTTTTTGTAGGTGGTTTTGCTGCACTTATAAACTTGGGAAGCCGTCTTTGGTTGAATGAGTATATGTCCTTTGGTAAATCTGTTGTTCTGGCGTATTTGTTGGGTATGGTAACGGCATTTATCTTTTCTAAATTTTTTGTTTTTGAAAGAAGTCAAAGATCAACAATAAGAGAAATTTTTAACTTTACACTTGTCAATATAGTTGCAATTATACAAACATATATTATAAGTGTTGGCTTGGCTGAGTATTTTTTCCCAAAGATAGAGTTTACTTTTTACTCTTATTCCATAGCACATGCAACTGGCGTAGTATTCCCAGTATTTACGAGTTATTTAGGACATAAATATTTTACTTTTAAGGTAAAGAATGTTTAGTAGAAATAAACAAATAACTTTTTTAGCAACTATTCCTTTTTTCGTACTGCTACTACTATATATTGCGTCAATTACTATTACTAATACAAAAACATTAGAACTTTCAAATGGGTGTGATACTAAATATGCACCTTTTATTTATTTAGAAGAAAAAGATTATGTTTCTAAGATATCCTATTGCCAACATTTTAGTAAAGACACAATGCGTATATCATCAGAGTTTGTGGATGTAAAACGATATATCTCTTTTGATTATACGGGAAATCCACATGGACCAAATACATCAATATATATTGAAGATATAAACGGAAACAGATATACTATACCTCATTTGATAACACGCGGATCACGTTGGACACATAGGATTATTAGAGTACCAGACCAATTTAAAAGTCACTCTAAAATGAGAATTGTTGCTGAGGATAATTCAACACTTGAGAATGGATGGGTAGGTATTGGTAACGTCATTATTGAAGAAAAACTTGAAGTTTTACAGCTTCCTATGTATGTACAAACTATGTTGTTTATTTTATTATTTTCTATATTTATTAGTGCTATTTATGGTTATTTATTAAAATATTATAATAGATTGGATGCCTTTGTTGCCGTGTCCTTAACTATTGGCCTGCTATCTTTAGCTGTTTTTTATATCTATTTATATTCGGTTAGGTATGGAAAAATTGTATCAATTGGAATTTTTATTTTGAGTTTGATAGCCTTAATGCGTGTACAAGCTAAAAATGTAACATGGACGTTATTATTATTTGGAATACTCTCCTCTATGATGATGATTATTTTATTCTTGGCCTATAGTGATTTATCTATTCCGACAAATTTTCAACAAATCTCAGCCAATCGGTGGTTTAAACTACCGATTGATAATTGGATACCCAAAATATTTGCTGACGCAATTTTAGGTGCTCATGTCCCTTCCCCTCTTGTTACAAGTTGGTTGTCAAGTGACCGTCCACCACTAGCAACAGGTTTTTTTCTTATCTTTTCTGTGTTTTCATCGAATGATTTATCATATTTAGTTATTTCTGTAGGTATGCAATTATTGGTTATTATTTTTATATTTATGTTATTGCTTAAGTATCTGGAATCTTATCGGTTTATATTTTTTGTTATGTTGTTACTGTTTTTTAATGGTTTTGTGTTTGTGCATTCACTGTTTGTTTGGCCAAAGTTACTTTCTGCTTTGTTTCAAGGGATTTCATTTTATTATCTCTACTATATATGGACTTCAAATGATACATCCAAAAAAGAGTATATATTATTTGGTTTAGCAGCATCCTTGGCATTTTTAAGTCATGGTGGCTCTGTATTTTATTTGTTGGCATTATCGGTGTTATTGCTTTTTACTTTAAAACAGATAAAAGATGTAAAAAAAATATTCTATGGCTTGTTGGTTGCATTGATAACGTATTTACCATGGGTCTTGTATCAAAAATTGATAGACCCTCCTGGAGATAGACTATTAAAATGGCACTTAGCTGCAGAAATACATGTGACAGATAAAACATTTTCAACGGTTTTATTTGATTATTATCATCAATTGTCACTTAAAGATTGGTTGGCTCTTCAGTGGTCACATCTTGAGAGAATTTATTATAGTTTTTATGCTGATATACCAGAATTATTTTCTTTACCAGAAAGTGCATTTCTTGACAATACTTTTTTTGGAACAGACTATTCTTTTATATTTTTTACAATATGGTTAAGTGTCTTATACGTTTTTGTAAAAAAACAATCTTCAAATGTAAAAGTATTTATTTTTTTACTTTTATGGAGTTATTTTCTTTATATAGTTATTTGGAGTGTGTTACTCACAGGAAGAACGATTATTCATCAAGGGTCATATTTCGCATGGTTTAGCGGATTTATAGCTGTAACATGGATTACCTATAATGTAAATCAATTATTATTTTATATTTTAGGTAGTTTGAATCTCCTATTTTTTATTTTATTTTATGGTGTACCCCATATTTTTCATGAAAGTATTATAAGTGGGCTAGTGATTTTGCTGATGGTAATTATGTTTATTGCAAGCATATATCAATCAATTTACGTAGAAATCAAGGCAAAAAAAAGTCTAAATATGGCAATAAACATATTGAAGAGAGGGGGTTTTTGTGCATTTAGGTAGTTGGGGAATGTACCCGAAGATTAAAAGTATCGTATGGCAGTTTAAAAATAAAAAAATATTAAAAACAATTTTGCATAATAAGCATAAAATGATTGCTTTTGGTAATGGCAGGAGTTATGGTGATAGTGCGCTCAATAGCAATGTCATCCGAACAAAACAACATGATTATTTTTTAGATTTTGATGACTCGATTGGTTTACTTAGTGTAGAGTCAGGTATGTTGTTATCTGATATCCTAGAAGTATTTGTACCTAAAGGATGGTTTTTAAAGGTCACACCTGGGACAAAATTTATAACAGTTGGCGGTGCTATTGCCTCGGACATACATGGGAAAAACCACCATATTGAAGGATGTTTTTCTGAATGTGTAAAAGAGTTTGAGATTATGTTAGCTAATGGTAAGGTTGTAAGTTGCTCTAAAGAGGAAGAACCTGAACTTTTTAAAGCTACTTGTGGAGGTATGGGACTTACAGGTATTATTCTTAATGCAAAGATCTACCTAAAAAAGATAAACTCTAAATATATTAATCAAGTAACTATTAAAACAAAAAATCTTAAAGAGACTTTTGAGGCATTTGAAGCATATAGTGATCAACCCTATTCAGTTGCATGGATAGATTGCCTTGCCAAAAGAGATAAGATTGGTAAATGTATCTTGATGGTTGGAAATTTTGGAGATGATGGTAAGTTAGACTATAAATCAAAAAAGCAGAAAAATATACCATTTAATTTTCCAAGATTTACTCTGAATAATTGGACTGTTAGAACTTTTAACTGGTTTTATTATGGTAGAGCCAAAGAGGGGATCTCTAAACAGAAAGTAGATATTGATACATTCTTTTATCCACTTGATGCGATAGGACACTGGAACCGTATTTATGGAAAAAATGGTTTTACTCAATATCAGTTTATCTTACCAAAGGAGAAAAGCTATGAGGGACTTGAAGAAATATTAACTACTATCTCTAAGTCGGGCAAGGGATCTTTTCTTGCTGTACTTAAACTTTATGGTAAAGCAAATGATAATTGGCTCTCTTTCCCTATGGAAGGGTATAGTCTAGCATTGGATTTTAAGATAGAAAAAGGTTTGTTTGAACTTTTGGATAAACTCGATGAGATTGTTGTAAAATATATGGGTAGAATATATCTTACAAAAGATGTACGTGTAAGTAAGGAAATATTTGAACAGGGGTATCCAAATATCAGTGCATTTAGAGAATATAGGAAAAAACATAAAATGGATGAAAAATTTGAATCATTGCAATCAAGAAGGGTAGGTATATAGTATGAGTTATGTGTTAATCATTGGGGCAAAAAGTGAGATTGCACAGGCAACAGCACGGGAGTATGCTAGGCATGGATATGATATCTATTTAGCTGCAAGAAATGTAGATGAATTAGAAAACTTAGTACAAGATATTAAAGTGAGAAGTGCTGTAAATGTTATATTATTAGAGTTGGACATATTAAATATTGAGACGCATCAGCATTTTTATGATAACTTAGAAGAAAAACCTTTAGGGGTTATTTCTGTTGTGGGGTATTTGGGGGAACAAAAAAGAGGGGAAGTGCATTTTGAAGAAACACAAAAAATAATAAATACAAATTTTATAGGGATTGTAAGTCTTTTCAATATTATTGCAAATGACTTTGAAGCGCGAAGAAGTGGATTTATGGTAGGTATTAGTTCTGTAGCTGGTGATAGAGGACGCAAGAGTAACTATATTTATGGTGCTGCAAAGGCAGCATTTACTACGTATTTATCTGGACTTCGAAATAGACTTTATGAATCCCAAGTGCATGTGATGACGGTGAAACCAGGATTTGTTAATACAAAGATGACAAAAGGAATGAATTTACCAGAAAAACTGACTGCCGAACCAGAAGAAATTGCAATAGACATTTTTAAGGCACAGCAAAAAAATAAAGATATACTTTATACTATATGGATATGGCGTTGGATAATGTTGGCTATTCATTATATTCCAGAATTTCAATTTAAAAAAATGAGTATTTGATTTGGCAATACTAGCACTTTTTGATTTTGATGGAACGATTACAGATAAAGATAGTCTTTTTAAATTTATACGATTTTATATAGGTGATATCAAGTTTATTGTAGGTTTAGTGATACTTTTTCCTATGCTTATAAAGTTTAAGCTAGGTTTAATAACTAACAGTAAAGCCAAAGAGTATTTAATGGCATATTATTTTAAAGGTACTGATCTAAAAACGTTTAAGAAATTGGCAACAGAATATTCACTATTTCATATCAATGAAATCTTACGTCCTAAAGCGATGGAAAGAATAGATTGGCATCAGGCGTTAGGACATGAAATTGTTATCATATCAGCATCAATACGTTGTTGGTTGAAGCCATGGTGTGATAGGCATAATATATCATTAATATCTACTGAACTAGAAGTTATAGACAGTAAAATTACAGGAAAATTTAGTACAAAAAATTGTCATGGAATTGAGAAGGAGCGTAGGATAAAAGAAGTCTATGATTTAAGAAATTATGAATATATTTATGCCTATGGAGATAGTATAGGGGACAAAGAAATGTTAGCACTTGCAAATGAAAGTTTCTATAAGCCTTTTAGATAAAGTGTAGGGTTATTTGTCCCACCAATCACTATGCATACTTAATCTTTGTATAAATGTATGTGGAATATATTTGTAAT
>DQSS01000296.1 GCA_015663165.1 Arcobacter sp.
ATTTTTGTATTCATTTAATATTGTAGTGACTTTTGATAATGAATTACCAATTTTAGATACAGTAGTATTTATTGTGTTAGCAATATAATTAATCTTATCATCTGTTGATGTCTCTATTATCTCATCATCAGTATAACCATCCGATAATTTTTCGCATACAAGCATAATTTCACTATAAACTTTAAGATCTTGTGTTCTTTGGTTTTTGAGATGTATAGCTATAGTTAAGACTTTATCTTCTATTTTTTTCAATTCTTTATGATTGCAACCATTGTCAAACTCTAAATCATTTATATCACCTTTTATATATTCTTCAAAGTGTTCTAATATTTCTAATATAATATTTATATCTTTTTTATGAGAATAAAACATTTATTCTTCCATTCTTAATTGTTTATATAAAATTTCTGATTTTGAAATCTCTTTTTTTGTAGGTTTTGTACGAATTGAAATAAGCTTCATCTTTCCATTTTTTTTAATAACAGGAAATGCTGTAGCATTTACCCAATAAAAATCACCATTTTTACAAAAATTTTTTACTATACCATTCCATGTTTGACCTCTTTTAACTGTATCCCATAAGACTTTAAATGCTAATTTTGGCATATCATGATGTCTTATCATATTATGTGGATTGCCGATAAGTTCATCTTTTGAATAACCAGATATTTTACAAAAATCATTATTTACATAAGTAATAATTCCCTTCTTATTTGTTTCTGAAACAATCATCATTTCTTTTGACAAAGTTCTTCCTTTAATTGATATAGAAATAGTATAATATTTGTAAATTACATTTTGATTACAGTTATAAGTTTTTTTAGTACATTAAAAAAGGCAAGAGTACAATACTCTTGCCTTAACTTTAGTTCTTTAGGAGGATAAAGTTTAGTGTTTTTTAGATAACTCTTCTAATGTTATTTTTGTTCTGTTTGATACAGAATTTCTTATATTTGTTCTTCTTGAATCTGGTAATGAAATCAATCCAATTTCTCCAAGAATTCCATCTGAACCAATCATATCTTCACTCATAAACATTTTAACATACTCAGCCATTGCAGGTACTTTTGATGCATGTGAATTTTTTGTATAGAAGAATAAACTTCTTGAAATTGGATATTTACCACTTGAGATAGTTTTTGGAGTCGGTATAACACCATTTACTTTTGAACCTTGAACTTTATCATCATTTTCAACTAAAAAAGAATAACCAAAGATACCAAATGCAGCTTTATTTTTATTTAGTTTTGTAACAATTAAGTTGTCATTTTCACCACTTGGAACATAAACACCGTCAGTTCTAATTTTTTTATATTTTTTATACGCTTTATTTTTAACTTTATTAGCTTTATATAAAGATGTATAAACAGCCATTTTTTTAGTTTGACCTTTTAAAATCATATCCTCAAAAGCATCTCTAGTACCACTTGATTTTGGAGGTCCATAGATAATTATTTCTCTTGTAGGCAATGAAGAATCAATTTGATTCCAATTTGTATAAGGGTTCTTTACTAGTGATTTTCCATCTTTTGATGGTACTTCAGCTGCAACTGCTAAAAGTAGTTGTTTTTTAGTTACAGAAAATGGAGTATTTGATTTTGCTTGTGCAAATGCTATACCATCAAAACCAATAACAGCTTCAGTTATATCTGTTACGCCATTTTTAACACACAATTTAAATTCTTTTGTTTTCATTCTTCTTGAAGCATTTGTAATATCTGGAGTATTCATACCATTTCCAGCACAAAATAGTTTCATACCACCACCTGAACCAGTTGATTCAACTACTGGTGTTGGAAATGAAGTTGTTGCACCAAGTTCTTCTGCAACTGCTGAAGAAAATGGATATACTGTAGATGAACCTACAATTTTAATCTGATCTCTAGCGTTTAGAGATAATGTTAAAGCTGAAATAGCTAAGGCTGATAATGCGATTTTTGTTAATGTCATTTTGACTCCCTTTTGTTTTTTCTGATGGAAGTATAAAAGATATTAGTTACCGATTGGTTACATTACAAGAAGTTTATTCTTTATCTTCTTCATCATCAGCGAAGTCATCCATAGCATCTAACTCTTCAAAAGTAAGTTCAAATGCATAAACTCTATCTTCTACATAAGGTAGTGAATAATATATACTTCCTACAAAAGCAAGTGCGATTATAATCTGAGAAAATGAAATCTTTTGAATATCTTCTTTTGGCTGTTTCATTTCACATACTCCACCAGGGCAGTATTTTGCTTGGTTTTTTGTAAGTAATGTATATATTTTACATCCTACACATATACCAAAAGCAGCTTCCAGATATAAAAATACTATACATATTAAACATACGGCAACTCTAGTATAAGATGTATCATTATTAACAATTAATGCAACCATAATAACACCAAGTATCAAGCCAATAGCCCAAGCAAATCTTTTCTGAGGAGCTCCTACATAATCTGGTTTTTGATTTCCAACAATCATTCTAGCAATAATCATATACGGTGCATACTTTGGATTGATAACAACTCTTATAAAAAATTCAATCAAAAATGTAAAAGCAAATAACTCAGTATAAAAGAAATTATTTTGCAAAGCAACAAACATAAAACCAGCAAATGCAAATAAAAATATAATAGAAGCACTAGCTCTGGCTTCCCTTTCATTTATAACACGAGTATCATAGCCATCAACGACTTCTCCAAAGTGAAAATATTTATTCATAATATAACCTTTTTTTTAAATATTTGGAATATTAACACATAAGTATTAATAATCTATTAACAGTAACTATAGATTTCATTATAATAATTATTACTTATACAAAAATAGATTATTTATGTGTCATTTCTACACACAGTAAAATAATTAAAAGTTATACTTAAAAATTACTTGACATTGTTAAGAATAAGTTTTAAACTGCACTTAGAATTATAAATAAAAGGATAAAAAGATGAAAAGAATTATTTTACTAAGTACTATTACTGCAGCAACTTTATTTGCAACAAATGGAGATCATATGATTGGCCTTGGTGTAGAATCTAGAGCCTTAGGTGGTACTGGTATTGCTAACTTTATTGGTGCAGAAAATGCACTTACAAATCCTGCTATTTTAGCAAAAACAAAATCAGATCATGAATTTTCATTTGGTGGTACTATATTTAAGGCAGATGTATCTGCAAAAACAACTGCAGGAATAGGTACAAATGGTTCAACTATACCTGGTACAGGTATATCTAGAAATAGTTCTGAAGGGAAGTCAATGATCCCAGTTATTGCACTTTCTCATAGAATATCTGATACAATGGTATTAGGTTTGGGTATGTATGGTACAGCAGGTATGGGAACAGACTGGAGAGCAGATGACACTCCTTATCAAGCTAATATTTCAAGCCCAGGGTTAATGAATATTGGTTTATATAATATGAGAAGTTCATTAATGCTAATGCAATTTGCTCCATCTTTATCTTATGGTACTGACAAATTTGGTATAGGTGCAACAGCTATTATGCAATATGGTCAGCTTAGTATTGACTATGATACATATGATAGTCAAAATTCATATGCAAAAAATCATATAGGAAATGGAACATCTAATGATTTTGGATATGGATACCAAATAGGAACATATTACACTCCAAATGATAAACTAACTGTTGGGGCAGCGTACAAGTCTGCAATAGATATGGAATATAAAGATCAAATTTCAAAAGCTGCTTTAGCATTTGGTTATGGTTCTCATGCTGGAGCATTAGCTGCAAAATCAGATCACCTTGAACAGCCATCAGAAGTAGGCGTTGGTATTTCTTTCAAATATTCTCATATGACATACGCATTAGATATAAAAGAAATTAAGTGGGCAGATGCTAAAGGATACAAAGATTTTGGATGGAAAAACCAAACTGTTTTTGCACTTGGAATTAAACATTCAAATGAAAATTATTGGGGAGGTATAGGATATAACTATGCTAAAAATCCTATTCCAAATAATACAAGTACTACAAGTGTAGCTGGTGGAGCTAACACAGATGGAGATACCATGAATTTATTTAACTATGCTATGTTCCCTGCAATTGTAGAAAAAGCATATACATTTGGAGGTGGATATAAAATCAATAAGTTTACTATGATAGATTTTGCATATACATATTCACCAAAAACTACAAAAACTGTTAGTGCTCAAACTGTAGGAGTAGGTGATATTACAACATCACATGCACAAAGTGCGACAACATTAGCTATGAAGTATACATTTTAATAATATACATAAAGAAGTCAAGAATTATCTTTGACTTCTTTATATCGGCAAAATAATTATCATTTAATATGTAAGTAATTATTATTTTGCTACTATTACTTAACGCTATTAAATATTAAGGATGAGAATGATTGATGAAAATAACTTAACACAATATGCAAAAAATATTTCTAGACTTACTTTTGAAATGGAAAAAGTATGTCGAACTAAAGAAGTATTTTTTTGTGATACTGTCAATCTTACTCCAGTAGAATTTAGATGTCTAAGATATCTAGTACGAGATACATTTCCTCAAGTAAAAGAATTAGCATCAGAGATGGATTTGACTCCTTCAAGAGTTACAAATCTATTAAATAGTTTAGAAAAAAAAGGTTATATTTTAAGAGAAATCTCAAGTAAAGATAGAAGAATTATGCAAGTTAATCTTACAGAAATTGGAAGAGTATTTGCAAATGATATACAAGATAAATATGTTAAGTTCCATGAAGATATATTATCTTCAATCGATGATGAAACAAACTTATTAAATATGTTAACAAGTATGAAAACTTTCCAAACTACACTTGAAGAGTTTTTGATAAACAAAGGGGAAAAATCAAATGGAAAATAATGATAATTATTGGAATCCAATAATTGCAGGTTTTGTTTTAGGAACAGCACTATTTATTAGTTTTATGGTTGCTGGACAAGGAATGGGTGCAAGTGGAGCAATTGCAAGAATGACTGCTCAAATGACATATCTATTTGATAGTGCCATAGCTTCAAATGCTTATGTTTCTGGATATTTAAAAAATGGAAACGCATTGGCAAACTGGACTGTTGTAGAAGTTGTAGGTATATTCTTAGGTGGATATATAAGTGCAGCATTAGCAGGTAGACTTAAACAGGGTGTAGATAGAGGAGAAGGTTATTCTATAGCTAAAAGATTAGCTTGGGCTTTTTTAGGTGGAGTTATTATTGCAGTTGCTTCAAGATTAGCAAGAGGATGTACAAGTGGTCAAGCACTTGATGGTGCAGCTACATTTAGTGTGGGAGCATGGATATTTATGTTAGCAGCTTTTGGTGCTGGTTTCTTATTTGCTCCACTATTTAAAAAACAATGGAAAGGAATAAACTAATATGGAAACAACTTACCCCTTATTTACAACTGGTGTAATAGATGGTAATCTTAATTTATTTTATGCCTTATTTATAGGTTTAATGTTTGGATTTATAATTGAAAGATCTGGATTTGGTAGGTCTATAAATATTGCACCTGTATTTTATTTTAGAAACTTAAAAGTATCACAAATGATGATTAGTGCAATTTTGACAACATCAACATGGATAATAATTGCATCATACAACGGATGGATTGATTATAATCAAGTGTTTATACCTACAACCTATCTTTGGCCTTATTTAGTTGGTGGAGCATTATTTGGTATAGGTATGTCTATGTCAGGATGGTGTCCAGGAACTGCTATAGTAGGTTTAGCAACTGGAAAACTTGACGCTGCTGTATTTATACTTGGTGTTATATTTGGAATGTATTTTTATATTGATAATTTTAATTATATTATAGACTTTGCAAATAGTGGAAATATGGGTAAATATACGATACAAGAAGCACTTGGCGTTGATATGTATATGGCATATATAATAACAGTAATTTTAGGATTAGGACTTGTAGCATTTATGAGAACAATGAAATCAATTAGAGATAAAAAAGGAGAAGATATATGAAACCAATATCAGGGATTGTAGGTTTAGTATTAATACTTGCATCAGTAGTAGTTGTAGTATTATCAACAAGTGAAGAATCTTATTTAGATAAAAAGAATAATATGGTAGAAAAATACGTATCTAATTCAAAACAAGCACTAGCAAATGATAATATAAAAGGTGCAATCAAATATGCAAAATTGGCAATCATAGTTGACCCAAAAAACAAAAAAGGATTCAAAGCATATGAAGCTGCCATTGAATTAAAATACAAACCAAGTGAAGATGAGCAAGATGATTCTTCAGATGAAGAACGGCCAAGTGCCGATGATGAAGAGGAAGAAGAAGCTCCAGATATGGGTTGTTAATACAACCCATTTGATGAGGCCTTTATAAAGTAATCTTACGATAATTTTATAAAGGCTTTATTGTCTATATAGAGTAAAATGATTTAGCGAAAGCTTTTAACAAACATATAAAAAAGGAAAAAAATGAAACTATTTCAAAAAATCATAGCTGCAATTATGCTTATTGCTTTTTCTGCAACTATAGCATCTGCTGCTCCAACACCAACAAATAAGAAAAAAATAACACCACAAGGTCAATATTTAACTGCCGCTGAAGCATATACTGAACTAAAGAAGCATGGTGAGAAAACTTTATTTATTGATGTTAGAACACAATATGAAGTTGAATATGTAGGTTTTACAAAAATGATAGACAAAAATATTCCAATTGTTTTTAAGACAGACAAAAAATGGGATAAGAAAAAAGGTAGATTTTCAAGAATTTCAAATAAACATTTTGTAAAAGATGTTGTTAAAGCTCTTAAAGCAAAAGGTTTAACAAAAGAAGATCATATCATTTTCATGTGTAGATCAGGTTCAAGAAGTGTTTACACATCAAAATTAATGGCAAAAGCTGGATATATGAATGTATCTACTATTGTTGATGGTTTTGAAGGTGGTAAAGATAAAAAAACTAAACACAGAACTAAAAATGGTTGGAAAAATGCTGGTAACCCTTGGACTTATAAATTAATCAAGTCTAAAATGTACATTAGATAATCTAAACATTTAAATAAAAAAGGACAAAGTATTTTACTTTGTCCTTTTTTTATGCCTAAAGATAAGTTCTGTTATAATTCACAATGAAATTTATCTTATCAATACTACTTTTAAATATACTTTTATTTGCAAATCAAAAGCCAGATAACTGTATAAATTGTCATAAAAATACTACAAAAATTGATAACTACCATCCTTATGAAGATTTTGGCTGTGCTTCGTGTCATGGTGGAAATAAAGATGCTCTTAGTAAAGAAAATGCCCATAAAAATATAGTACTAAATCCAAGTAGATTAGAACACGCAAGTATGTTTTGTGGAAAATGTCATCAAGAAATTATAAATAGAGTTGACAAATCTATTATGAACAATATGCATGGTGTTTTAGATGTTTTAAAGTACCAATTTAAAGAAACAAAAACTATAGAACAAACAACAGGTATAAACTATCTAAAACATAAACCAACATCTGAACAGTCTTTAGCAGAAGACCACTTTTCAAAACTATGTGCAGCTTGTCATATAAATCAAGATGAAAAAATATTCAATAAAAAATATCATACGCCAAGAGGTGGTGGATGTGTCGATTGTCATAGAGTAGAAGATAAAGAAATATTATCAATAGAAAATAATATATTAAATTTAAAACATCCAAAACTATCAACTAAAATACCATCAAGCAATTGTCTAAAATGTCACAACCGTTCAAATAGAATCGGTCTTTCATATTTTGGAAAGTTTGAAAGTGAAGGATATGGTACACCATATAAAGAAGGAAACTTAACCCATAAAATAGACAAAGGTAGATACTATTATGACTTACCTGCAGATATTCATCATACCAGTACAAAAATGGACTGTATAGATTGTCATACTGAAAAAGGTGTGATGGGAGATGGTAAACATCATGCACATATGGAAGATAGTGTTGATATATCTTGTAAAGATTGTCATAGTCCAACATTTAAACCAACAGAACAATTTGGACTTGCTGGAATGCTAATAGCACTAAATGAAAATATGCCTTATCCAAAAGAGATAGCAATAACTAAAAAAATGAACTCACCACTTTACAATGTGCAAAAAGAAGATGATAATATTACATTTTATAGAAAAAAAGATGGTAAAGCTTTTAATATGTCTGAAATGTCAGATGCTCCCTATCATACAAGTAAAAATCATGAAAGACTAGATTGTACTGCTTGTCATAGTTCTTGGATACCAAGCTGTTATGGATGTCATGAAGTTTATTTTAAAAATGGGAAACAATACGATTGGATAAAACATAAAAAAACAAAAGGGAAATGGGTAGAATTAAGAAGCTATTTAAGATACGAATCCCCTGCCCTAGCAATTGGATACAATAAAAAGATAATGCCAACAGCCCCCGGATGTCAAGTAATCACAACTATTTATGATAAAAATATTACAGATGAAGGTTTTCATTCATTTGCATATGCAGCATGGGATCCACACACAACACAAAAGCACAGCCGTACTTGTGTTGACTGTCACTTCAATCCACAAACAATTGGATTAGGGGCAGGGAACCTTAATATAAAAGATAATAATTTAACATTTGAACCATATTATAAATCTGAAGAATCTGGACTACCAATTAACTATCCTATTGATTCTTTAGTATCAAAAGATGGTGTTCAATTTCAAAGTTTTAGTAGAAATCAAGCTAGAGGATTTAATAAAAAAGAAGTTAATAAAATAGTAGAAGCATATAAATGTATAATTTGTCATAACAAATGGGATGATAAAATATATAAAAATTTTAAACAAAGTAAGATTGAGTTTTATAATAAGAAAACTTCATGCTCTTTAGAAATTATTGAACAATAACATTTATTAAATCTTTTTTAAGTATAATAAGACAATTAAATCTAAAAGGTACATTAATGCTAAAATTATTATTAATTTTAACTATCAATATAAATTTATTTGCACTATCTGATGAAGTAAAATTTGATATGCTTAAAATAAAGCTTGCAAAACAATTTGAAAATAAGGAATTTAAGAAATCCCTGAATACAATGCAAGCAATTAAAGAATTAAATATTAAGATTCCAGATTCATTTATTTTTTTTGAGGCAAAAGCATTATATAATTCTAACAGTGAATTAAATTCTTACAATAAATTTAAATACTATGCGGAAACATATGGAAGAGACAGTCAATATTATACACAAACATTAAATTATTTACTTATTTTAGAAGAAAAAATTCAATACAATAAATTACTTAAGCAAAAAGAAAAAAAGGAATTTAATAGCGTATATAGAGACAAGGAAACAATGCTAATGTGGCAAGATAATCCAGAGTCTGCAAACCAAAAAAATGATAAATATTGGAAAGATGCAAAAAAATATTGTGATAAATTAATTTTACACAATTATAAAGATTGGTATCTACCAAATAGAGATCAATTAGTAAATTTAAATAAAAATTATCATAATTTAAAGTTTAATTCTAAGTATAGCTATTGGTCATCGACATTAAATAAAAGTGATAAAACTCAGGCATGTTTAATAAGAACTCATTCATTAAGATATGACTATAAAATATCAAATAAATATGCTGTGCGTTGTGTTAGGGATATGTAGATTAAATATTTACTAATATTTTCGATTTTTATTCTTGATTTATATTCTAATGAATGTACAAAATGCCACCAAAGTAAAATACAACAATGTGGAAAATCAAATCATTACACACTACACAATGCCATAAATATCACAAGGAAAACATGGGGAATAAAAGATTCTAATGTTACATTACAAAATATACCCATACCAAAAGAACATATAGAGAAGCCATCAGATTTAGTAGATGATTTTTTAAGAAGAAAATGTTTAAAGTGCCACCTTACTAGCAAAACTATAAACAAAACAAATAATTCATGTTTAGCTTGTCATAATAAACATATAAATAAACAAGACAGTAAAAAAGCAATTCCAACTATGAGTAAATGTTTAAAATGCCACAACAATGAATATATTGGAACAGACTATAAAGGATTGTTTCCTCATGATTATGATAAAGCATATAGAAGTCCTATAACAAAAGAAGGCTACTATCCACCTCGTCCGTATGGTATAGACTTTCATCACTTAAGTAGTGACATACACTTTAAAAAAGGTATGACTTGTATTGACTGTCATAAAAATACTAAAAAACAAAAATGGGAAGATAAAGTAGATTGTAAATCATGTCACAATAATATATCTAAAGAAAATCATAAAAATTATCATAAAAAGGTAGACTGTTCTACTTGTCATAGTTCTTGGAGCATAAGTTCATATGAGCTAAATGTATTAAGGGATGATACTCCTAATTATAAACAATGGAAAAGATTAAAAGTTCAAGATGATTTATATTTAGAAAAATATCTAAAAAAAGTACTAAAATCTAAAAAAACAATACAGCCTGAAATGCCAGATAATATTACTAACAAACTTGAAAATGGACTTTGGTATAGTGGCTGGTTATTTAAAAGATGGGAAAATATATTTTTGATAAACGATGAAGATGGAAAAATTAAAATTGCAAAACCAATGTATCAATACAGAATATCGTACAAAGACAAAGATTCAAATATGATACTAGATGATGTTACACACATAAAAAATGAAAAAATAGAAGTATTTTTACCAAAAACTCCACACACTATAAGTAAAGAAGCAAAATCATGTGAAATGTGCCATGAAAATAAAATAATGCTAGATGAAAAACTAATAAATAAAGATATATTTAAAGGAAAAATAAAAAAAGGATATCCCTTTTCTAAAGAGCAATTAGAAAAACTACAATCTCCTTTTTATAAAAAAGAAAGAGCAAAATTATTGTTCCAATAAATATATATTATCTTCTTTGGAAACAAACCCTTCTTGTATGACTTTTGCAAATATTCCTCTATCATTTTTTAATAGTTGAGGTAAAGTTGATTTTACTTTTGATAAGTATTTGCACATTGGGCAGTTCATACTTATCTGAAATATAACTTCTCCTATTTGTAACTTTGTTCCTATTTTTAGTTGATATGGATTGTAATCCATAAGTATATTCTCACCTAAAACTCCATATTCTAAATTGATATTATTATTTAATGCTAACTCATAACTATATAAAGAAGACAATAATATTTCTCTTTTGGCATCTTTATTGAAAAATTTATCTTCTTGTATTCCACCATCTTGAAAATAAATTTTTTCTTTTTTAACTCTATTATCTTTACCTATAATAGATATATATAGCTCTAGTACATTTCCAATATTTTTTTTATTCATCTTTACCCTTCAATAATTTTTAGGAATATTATCATAAATTATCAATAAATACAATAATTACATGTTTCATTATTACTCATATTTTAAACTTATAGTTTATTTAAATAATTTATGATTTTAAATATTTAAAAAGTCTAAAGCTCCTATTTTATAGTTAAGTTGAAAAAATAAGTATATTTTTATTTTTTTCAACTTACTATTAAAATTATAATTCTTCAAAGTAAAACTTATACAAAAAAAAATGATAAAAAACACACAACAAACTCTTGACATTATAACGTTAATTTAACTATAATGATGTCGTCTTGGTATTAATATATACCAAATTTTAAAGGGGGAAAAATGAAAAAATTAAGTGAATTATTTAAAAAAGATCTTAATACTACTGAAGATTCAAGTAGAAGAGAGTTTTTTAAAAAAACAGCAGCATATTCAGTTGGTGCAGTAGCAGC
>DQSS01000323.1 GCA_015663165.1 Arcobacter sp.
ATTTTCTTGTGTGTATGATTCAAGAGCATTATTTATAGTTGCTGTATCTGTTGAAATTTTGGTGTTGTATGTTTTGTCGTTGTGTGATTGATTATACGACATTCATATAACAGCTAACAGTACCATTATTGTGATAACAATAATGATTTCCACTAGTGAAAATGCCGACTTTTTAGTTTTCATAAATAAAATTATTTAAAAAATATTGTAGTTTAGGAGTGGGTTTAGTTTAGTTGTATTTTGGAGATTTGCAAAAATTAAATAAATATTTTTAATATAAGGTAGCACATAGGTAGTACTTAAATATTTTACTAATTATTATGATTTTTTTAAAAGTCTTATGAAGCTAGTGTTTATGAGGTGCTTGATTGGTTGCGGAAGCTGGATTTGAACCAGCGACCTACGGGTTATGAGCCCGTCGAGCTACCGTGCTGCTCTATTCCGCGATAAGTGTTATGGATGGGGTACTAGGATTCGAACCTAGGAATGCTAGCACCAAAAGCTAGTGCCTTACCACTTGGCGATACCCCATTTGTTTAACTGGCAGAATTATAGTACAAAAGTTAATTTATGTCAAGTGTTTTCCTAAAGAATTTGTAAATTTGTATTTTAGCCTTAATAAATGGCTATAAATAGGTTTTTGCGTGTTTAAATGATTAGTTTTGGTTATATTAGCTATAATGCTAAAAATTTAATTAAAAAAGTGAACAATATGTCAGCAATACAAAGAGTAAAAGACGCAATAGAAGAGATAAAAAAAGGCAAGATGGTAATCATGCTTGATGATGAAGATAGAGAAAATGAGGGTGATTTAGTTTATTCTGCTGCTTTAAGTACAGACCAACATGTAAACTTTATGGCTACTCATGCAAAAGGACTTATTTGTGTATCTGTTAGTAAAGAAACAGCAAATAGATTAGAGTTAAATCCAATGGTAGTTAGCAATACATCTTCTTATGAAACTGCATTTACTGTATCTGTTGATTGTGCTAAAGCTAGTACTGGTATTAGTGCAGGGGAGAGAGATGATACTATTAGAATACTTGCTAATCCTATTAGTAAAGAAGTAGAGCTTGTAAAGCCTGGACATATTTTTCCACTTATTGCAAAAGATGGTGGAGTTCTTGTAAGAACTGGTCATACTGAAGGTTCTATTGATTTATGTAAGCTTGCTGGGCTTGCGGGAGAAGCTGTTATTTGTGAGATTATGAAAGAAGATGGAACTATGGCCAGAAGAGATGATCTTGATATTTTTGCTAAAAAGCACGATATGGTTCAAGTTTATATTTCAGATCTAGTAGAATATAGAATGGCTCACGAATCACTTGTAACTCAAATATTAGAAGAAAAAGACAGCTCTTTTGATGCAGAAGTTACAAAAACAATTTTTGAAGATCACTTAGGAAACAAACATACAGTTATGCAGTTTGGAGAGATATCTTCTATATCACCTGTAAAGTTCCATACAGTATCTCCTGATATTGGACTTATACTAAACAAAGATAGATTGCAGTATATGTTAAACACTATTAAATTTTTAGAAGCAAAAGGTGGTCTTTTAATTTTACTTGATACATCAAATGAAAAAAATGAAAATATGAAAGACTTCGGAATTGGAGCTCAAATACTAAATAAATTTGGAATAAAAGAAGTTAAACTTATCACAAGCGGTGGAAAACACTCCTTTGTAGGATTAAATGGATTTGGTTTAGAAATTAAAGAAGAGATAGTAATAGACTAATCTTCAATTTATGAATATATTATAGCCCTTGCAGTAATATATTCCAAAGCGTTTCAACCTCACTATCACTAAAGTTTATCAGAGATTTTTGTGTAAAAAATTCATCCATTTTTTCTAATGTAAAACTTCTTGAGCATGAACACTTTGGATGTGTTGTTATGAAGCTTCTTACAACTGATATTTCATTTTGTATTGGCATATCACATAGTAAACATTCATAATGTGTATGCAGTCTTCCTTCGTATTCACATATTTTTATATAACTTTCTAGTATGGCTCTTTTTGTATTTTGTTTTTCTAGTTTTATTACTAATTCATTTAATAAATCCATATAAAATTCATCAATTTCTTCTACATCTTTTAAGTGTGAATAAAATAGTTTTAGAAATCTTTGCCAGTGGTACATCTTCTCATTGTTTAGTATCCATGCAAAGTTTAGTTGTAGTACATCTTTAAGGCGTGCAATTGTACTTTTCATATTTGTTTCAAGTTCAAAATCTATTTTATAGCCAATATTTATATTTGAGTGTCTTGCTCCATAAAATCTGTAAGTTGTATATACCGAGTCAGTTGAGAGAATAGTAACTATTAAGTCTTCATCTCTAACTTTGTTTATGTTTAGAATATATCCTTGCATTAAAAAAGTCTTGAAGTGTTTTTTGTGTTTCTTTGTAAGATTTCTTCTATTTCCATTATTGATCTATTTTTTATATATAAGGCATTATAGTTTTCATCTTCTATTTCATCTAGAAGCATTTCATCACAACATAAACCATCTATAATTTTTAGTTTTCCATATTTGTAATACTCATTTATAAACTCAATCTCATCATTTATAGTTTTTGCATTTTTATTTGCTAGTATAAATTTGTTTGATTTACCGTAGTCTTGGATTTGCATGCGTTTGTTTATAAATAATGCATTCATATATGTAAGATTGTTTAGTTTTGATGTATCTAGTTCTAGCTTATTTAAAAAGTCAAATACAAGTAAGAAGTTATTTAGATATAGTTTTGGTAGTTTTAGTTTATAAAAATACCTAGTGTTGTATGAAAAAGATGTTTCAAAAAGAGAATGTATGATTAGATTTTCAACTTTGTTATTTTTTAAAGCTATTTCTTTTGAAGTAGGGTATATAGATAAAATAAACTCTTTGTTTTGTGATATGAAAATAGTATCTTCATCTATATTTTTAAGTAATTCAAAATTGTACTTATTGTCTTTTGTTAAAAATAAAATATTATCTTTTGAACTTGTAAGACAATTTAAAATATCATATGAAATAGTATTTATGTAATATGAATCTAACTTTTGAGTATTTAGCTCAAATCTTAGTAGTTTTACTAAAGCATTGTCTATGCTACTTACTTTTATCCATGCTATTTCATTGTCTAGTGATGATATATCTATATTTATATCATATACAATAGCAAATGCACCTTGCTTTACAGCTTGTATTATCTCTTCTAAACTTGAAGATATAAACAAATCTCCATCGTTTATTTTTGAAATATTTGTGTGTGATTGTGTAATAAAAGATATTGACGGAGTGTTTTGTAGGTCTCCATCAATTATATCTACAATAGAAGATATTTTCATATATTATTAACTAACTTTTGTACCTGAAGTTTTTTTAGATTCTGGTCTAAGTAAAGATAATCCATTTTCATCTTTTGCAGCTAAAAGCATACCTTCACTTAGCATACCCATAAGTTTTGCAGGCTTTAAGTTTGCAACTACACAAGCTTGTGTTCCTACAAGTTCTTCTGCACTATAAAACTCTTTTATTCCTGCAAGTATTTGTCTAGGGTGTTCTTCCCCAATATCAACTTGTAGTTTTAAAAGTTTTTTTGATTTTGGAACTTCTACTGCTTCAAGAATTGTACCTATTTTTAGTTCAGTACCAAAGAATTGGTCTATAGTGATTACATTTTCACACTCGCTTGTAGTTTCTTTTTTATTTGATTCTTTTCTTGGTTTTTCTACTATTGATTCTGCTTTATTTATATCAGCACCTGCAAGTAGTTCTTCTTCAATTCTAGGAAATAGGGCATCAATTTTAGTAATAACAACATCACCTAAAAGCTCTTCATTTTTGATAAGACTTTTATATGTTGCATTGTTTACTTCAAATCCTAAACATTGTGATATTGCTTTTACTTTTGCAGGTAAAACACTATCAAGAAGTATAGATACTTTAGCCATAATATTTACAATAAGTCCAACTAAAGCCATAGCTTCATCTTCTTTATCATTTTTCATCATATTCCAAGGCTCGTAGTCGTTTATAGCTTTGTTTGCTATAGTTAATACTTTCCATAAATCTTCAAGATATTTGTTGATTTGCATATCAAAAATATATTCTTCAATATTTTTAAGTAATGCATTTACTTCATCAAGTTCTTTTTGGTGGAATTTTGCTACATCTTTTGAGCTAACTTTAAAGTTGAAGTATTTTCCACTCATTCCCATAATTCTGTTTAGTAAGTTTCCTAGGTCATTTCCTAAGTCACTGTTGATTCTGTCCATTAGAGCTCTTTGTGAAAAGTCACCATCTTGTCCAAAAGGAACTTCTCTAAGCATAAAGTATCTAAATGCATCAAGTCCATAAGCATCAGCAATTTCTCTTGGGTCTACTACATTTCCTTTAGATTTTGACATCTTTTCACCATCTCTTGTCCACCAACCATGAGCCGCAATATGCTTAGGAAGAGGAAGTTCAAGACTCATAAGGAATGCTGGCCAAAATATAGCGTGGAATCTAAGTATATCTTTACCAACTATTTGAGTATTTGCTGGCCAAAAATCCATATTTTCTTCATCGTTCCCATACCCAAGAGCTGTTACATAGTTTAAAAGTGCATCAAGCCATACATACATCACATGCTTATCATCTCCAAAAGAATCTGGAAGTTTAACACCCCAATCAAATGATGTTCTTGATATAGAAAGGTCGTTTAATCCACCAGCTACAAAGTTTACAATTTCTTTTGCTTTTGCTTTAGGAAGTATAAAGTCTGGTTGGTTTTCATATAGTGCTAGAAGTTTGTCTTCATAGTTTGAAAGCTTGAAAAAGTAACTTTCTTCTTTTACAATAGTTGTAGGTCTTCCACAGTCAGGACAACCCTCATCATCTATAAGTTGAGCTGAAGTGAAAAATGTCTCACAACCTACACAATAGTTACCTTCATAGTTTCCTTTGTATATATCACCTTTATCAAACATCTTTTGAAATGCCTTTTGTACACCAGCTTTATGGTCTTCATCTGTTGTTCTTATAAATTTATCATAAGTGATATCAAAGTCATCCCATAGTGTTCTAAACTTCCCACTTACTTCATCAGCATATTCTTTAGGAGTTTTACCTCTTTTTGTTGCACTTTGTTCTATTTTTTGTCCGTGCTCATCAGTTCCAGTTAAAAAGAAAGTTTCATACCCAACAAGTCTACTATATCTCGCTAACATATCAGCAATGATAGTTGTGTAAGCGTGCCCTATATGAGCTACATCGTTTACATAATAGATTGGTGTTGTTACGTATACTTTTTTACAATTTGACATTTAAATTCCTTGGAGCTTTTATTATAAGCGTAAGGATAGCAAAAATTTGGTTTATAAGTGATTAATAGCCTTTTGTTTTATCAATTTGATTTAAAATTTTTTCGTTTTTATGTATTTTTTTATAGTTAGTTAAAATTTGATTTATTACACTTGATGGATTTGTTATAGATGCACTATGTGGAGTGATTGTGATTTTGTAATTGTTCCAAAAAGGATGATGGTTTTCTAAGGGTTCATTTCTAAATACATCTAGTGTTGCTCCACTTAAAACATTTTGTTCTAAAGCTATTATTAAATCGTCATCTTTTAAGTGTTCTCCTCTTCCTACATTTACAAAATAACAATCTTTTTTAAGAGATTTAAAAAACTCTAAATCAAATATCTCATAGTTTTCTTTTGTAAGAGGCATAAGGTTTATAAGTATATCTACATCTTTTTTGAACTCTTTTTCTTCTTTTTTATTATAGCATTTTATATTTGCTATATCTTTGATAGTGTTTGAATATCCTTTTACTTTAAAGCCTATTTTTTCAAAGTTTATTGCTGTGTATTTTCCTAATTGTCCTAGTCCCATTATTCCTATTGTATATTGATTGATAGGTTTTGATAACTGTTGTTTCCATAGTTGATTGTGTTTTTGATTTATATATTTGTATTGGTTTGTTACTACATTCATAGTACAAGTTAGCAAGTACTCCCACATAGAATTTACTAAGTCTTCATCTACTATTTTTGTAATTGCAACATCTTTATTTATAGTGGTGTTTGCTAAGATATGATTTACACCTGCACCCATAGATGAGATACATTTTAGATTTCTGTACTCTTTGAAGTCTATATTACTTTTTGACCACATTAGTACCATGGTGATTTTATTTTTATTTGTTACAGTTGGGAATATTTCTATATCTAGTGTTTTATCTTTTTGTAAAAATTCTTTTATCCAAGGTTTTATATCTTTGTTTGTAGAAACAATAAGTATAGACATTTAGATAAATTTTCTTTCATATATCTTAAGTAAAATGTATGAAAATATAATAGCAGCAATAGTTCGTATCAGTATCACCATAGTAAAATCTGCACCAAATATTACAAATAGCAAAGTATCTTCTATGATTGCATGACAAATCATAAGAAATGTACCTATATAAAAGATATCTTTTTTTGAAATATTTCCTGATTTTACTTCATCTATAAGTATTCCAGCTCCATATGTGATACCTAAAAATACACCAACAGTAAGAGAGAAACCTTTACTTACATTTTTTTGGCTTTGTATTATAAATTTTCTTGTTTTTATAAAATCCATTATAAATATAAGTATAGTGATAAGAAGTATGATTTTTATACTTAGTGATATAGCACTAAAAATCGAACCATATATCAAGGCTTCAATACTATCATAAGTAGTTTTTGTAAATACATTATCAGTAAGTGTTGCTTCAAACCAAGAAGCAGGCATAAGAGTAACTAAAAATGCTATAAACAATCCACCAAAAAATCTTAAAGAATAAGAGTAAGTATTTGAAATACCTATTTTCTTCATAATAACACTTTCAACTACTAAAGAGTGACAAACACCCGAAAATACAGCAAGTATAGACCACTGGTGAGCAGTCATATCTAAAGGAGCTGCAAAAGCAACGGCTGCATAAATATTTAGAAACATACCACTTATAATTGCAAGTGATGCTTCAGCAGGAAGTCCAAGGAAAGAAGTAAAAGGTTCTATAAGAAAAGCTACATATGCTAGCGTATTATAAAAGTATAATATATCTGCAATGATATATATAGGTATTACAAATTTCAATATTATAAGTGCACTTCGCAGTGATGATTTAAGAGTTTGTGTATAGTTCATAAGAATTATCCATAATTTTTGACATATCTTATCAGATAAAATTATTTTTGTCTTGTATAAAATTGATATTTGTATATTTTTTGATATAATTGATTATGATAAAAATATATGATGAAAACAATGTCTTTGTTGCTGAGCTAAAGTATGATGAAACTTTTTTCTCTAACTACTCAAAGCACTCACATGATATGTTAAACTTAACAGCTATAAAAGAAGGGGAGATAAATATTGACTTTCATTCTTTTAAAAGTGAAGTACTAAAGCCAAATGAACTTGCAGTTTTCAATCCCCACCAAGTACACCTTTCTAGAAATATATCTAAAAATGCACTTGGATATTATGTATTATACTTGGATGTAGATTGGTGCTTAGATATTCAAAAGAATATATTTGAAAATTTAAATAGATTTTATCCTATAGATATAAATATTTTAAATAGCCAAAAAATATATGAAGATTTTTTAGATCTTTGCAATAATATTATAAAAAAAGAAAATGTATATATGGAACTAGAAAGCTTTATAAGTGATATTTTTAGAAAATACGCAAAAAAAGAAGTTTTAAAAGTTAAAAATTTATTGTCAAATGAAATCAAAGAATATATATTAAATAATAAAAATGAAGTAAGACTAGATGATATAGTATCAAACTTTTCATACTCAAAAGAACATATTATAAGAGTATTTAAAAAAGAATTTGGACTTAGCCCACATGCCTTTATAGTAAATGTTAAGGTAAATAAAGCAAGAAATAAACTAAATAATACAGATAATTCAAACTTAACTGATATAGCTTATGATACTGGTTTTTACGACCAAAGTCATTTTAATAAGAATTTTAAAAAGGTATACGCCGTAAGCCCTAGAACGTATAGACCAATTAAATAAAACTATTAAGAATAAGTATTAACTATAATATGGTAGAATTATGATTATAAGGAAAAATAATGTCAAGTTTTAAAAATAAAAAATTCTCAAATATAGTATTTATAATAACCTTTCTAGTTCTTACAAGTACATTAATAATAATCAGTATAGTAACAAACTCAAATATACTAGTGGCAATAGTAACATCAATAATTATATCTCTTATTGTTTCTTATGTATCTTTGTATTTTCTAAAAAAAACATCTACATCAACTAAATATAAATATAAACAATATAATCGATGGCAAAGAATCTATAGAGGATATTGCATTTATAGAATGTGCAGATATTCTTATGTCTATAAAAAAGAAAGTGAATAGTGTAAATTTATCAAGAAAAATGTTAAGTGAAAATGTTATATCGAGACATATGTTAAATGTTACGGTTAGATACAACATTTAACATATGTCTCGAAGATGGAAAGAAAAAAGAGAAAATAATATATGATTCAGAAAAGATGGTAGTAATTGGAGAGATGATAGGAAATATTGCTCATCAATGGAGACAGCCACTTACAGTTATATCTGCTGGTGCTACAGGTATATTGATGCAAAAAGAATACAATATACTAGATGATGAAAAACTAGAAAAAGCATGTAATAGTATAAATGAAAATGCACAATATTTATCAGAAACTATAGATACTTTTAGAAACTTTATAAAAGAAGAAAAAGTACTAAAAGAAGTAGTTATACAAGATAGAATCAACAAAGCATTAGGAATAGTAGAAACAACTCTAAAAAGTAAACTAATAACATTGGAAAACAATATTAACTACGATGTACCTATAAAAGCAACAATAGTACTAGGCGAACTAGAGCAAGTGATCATAAATATAATAAACAATGCAAAAGATATCTTAGTGGAGAAAGAAACTGAAAATGGAACTGTTACTATAAACCTAGAAGAAAAAGATAATAAAGCAATAGTAACAATTCAAGATAATGCTGGTGGAATACCAGAAGATATAATAGATAAGATTTTTGATCTATATTTCACTACAAAAGGTGACGATAGTGGTACAGGACTAGGACTTCATATGAGTAAAAAAATAATGATTGAAAGTATAAAAGGTGACTTATATGTTGAAAATACAAATGATGGAGCTAAGTTCTTTTTGGAGATACCATTAAATTAGTAATCATTTAAGTAAGCATATTTATTAAAGACTTTTGATAGTATTTTATTATGATTACATTTAGACAAAACATACTATCTTTACCTTCGGGTTCTTTTTATTGCATATATAAAAACTCAAAATACTTAAGTACTAAACAATCATATTCAAACAATAAAATTATAAAAATTTATGCCCAAGAATTAAAAGGAAATGATATAGTAAGTGGTAATTATTTCCCTACTATTAAAGGTGGTTTATTGAAGCCTTGTGAGATGAGTGATAAGAAAGTGATTGATTTTGTCAATAACTTGGAGCTTATATGAAAATTTATATTTTCCTTATACTATGTGTACTTTTTTGGTCTGGCAACTTTGTAATTGGTAGATTTGTAAAAGAGGTTTAATGAAAAATCTGAGTGCCAGGTTTATCACTTTTTCTTATAATTAACAAGGTAATCATCAACCAATTTCAACTTCAAACTTTTAGTAAAACCATTATGTATTTTTATTAAC
>DQSS01000261.1 GCA_015663165.1 Arcobacter sp.
CAATTAGGTTCAACTGGCATAGATATGAGAGATACAAAAAGTAACTTTAACAATTTAACAGAAGAGCTTATAAGTCATTTAAGCAATGAAACACTAAACAAAGTACTTAAAGAAATGGATTCAAAAGCAGAAGTAGCTGTTGATATTGTTATACGAAATTTATTTGAAAGAACAGCTGATATTGGATTTTTATCTACTGATAGTTTCATTAAGCCAAGATTTTACTATTATATTATTAAGCTATCGCTTTCTTACTTATAAAACTAGGCAACCATAACGTGGTGAAACTGGACAAGATATAAGTAAATTTATAAAAAATAATATAAAAAGTGATAAAAAAGATATTGTTATTGTAAACTATGAAGGTGCGTTAAAAAAGCATACATTAGGAATAGCTATTGATAAGTTAGGTGAAATTATAAAAGTGCCTTCTGATTCAATTAAAGAGTTTGAAAATCATCTTATAGGTTCTGGTATGTTAGCTAAAAGTATAGTTCACCCACCAGAAGGTTGTGATACAAAAAAATTATTGACATTATTAGATATATCAAAGATATCTGAAATTAAAGAAATATAATAAAAAAGGTAAGTAGATGGCAAATAAAAACATAAAATTTAGTGGATTCACACTAGCAAAAAGAAAAGAGCTTAAGGGAGATGACTTTTATGATGTTAAAAATATAGGGAACTTAACTGTTGCAATTGTTTGTGATGGAGTGGGTAGTGCAACTGAAGGTGCTGAAGCTGCTTTGAGAGTTACTACTCATCTTATGACAAACTTTAAAAATCGTCCTGTTAGTTGGAGTATTGAAAAGTCTATAAAATCTTTTATAGATTCCATAAATTCTATTCTTTATCAAGAATCAATGGTAAACTATGAGAGTCCAGAGCTTGTAACAACTCTTACTATTGTTGTAATAGAAGGAAATAGACTTTATGGTGCGAATGTTGGAGATAGTAGAGTATATCTATATAGAGAAAACAAACTAAATCAACTTTCAAATGACCATAGTATGGATGAAGAAGGATATGAAAATGTTCTAACACAAGCAGTAGGAATTGCACCTACTGTTGATACATATTATTTTGAAAATATCATTGCAAAAGATGATAAAATCTTACTTTGTAGTGATGGTTTATACAATGAACTTAGCCAAGAAATTCTTGAAAGTACCATAAGTACAGGGGCAAACTCTTTAGTTAAAAAAGCAAGTAAATTATGTGATGATCATTTACCAGATGATACTACAGCTGTTGTTGTAGAAATACTTGAAGAAAACCAAGTAGAGATACTAAAAGCACAAGATTTAAAAATACCTGAAAAACTAAGTCTCGGAGATGAAATAGATGGATATATTCTAGAAAAATCACTTATTCAAAATAATAGAACATGGCAATGTAGCAAAAAAGGGAAAATGTATATTTTAAAATTTCCTGCAATTGAAGCAATTGAAGATGATAATATTTTGGATTTATTTGTAAAAGAAGCTTGGAATTCAAAAAGATTAAAAGCAGGGTTTTTCCCTAAAGCTGTAATACCAAAAAATAGAACAGTAAGATACTATGTACAAGAAGAGATAAAAGGTGTAGACCTTAAAACATATCTTAAAAAAAGAAAACTACATATTGATGATGCAATAAGTTTAGCAAAAACACTTCTTCATATGAGTCAATACTTAGTGAAATATGATTTAGTTCATGGTGATATTAAGCCTGAAAATATTATGGTAGTAGAAAGAGATGGAAAGCTTATCTTTAAAATTATAGATTTTGGAAGTATGACTGAAGTATATAGTATAAATTCAACAGCAGGAACTCCTTCATATTTAGCACCTGAAAGATTTAAAGGTGCAAGTATAAATGAACAAACTGAAATATTCTCTATTGGGGTGACTTTATATGAATCATTAACTCAAAAGTTTCCTTATGGAGAAATAGAGCCATTTCAAAATCCAGATTTTAAAAACCCTAAACTACCTAAAATGCATAACAATAATATACCGTTATGGCTTGAGGCAATTACACTAAGAAGTATAAGTGCTCAGGCTAAACTAAGATACAACAACTACTCTGAGATGTTATTTGAACTAGAAAATAGTGAAAAAGTAAAACCATTTTTTCAGAAAAATGTACCTTTTTTAGAAAGAAATCCTCTTAGAACTTATCAGGTTGCTTTTTATATTATGCTTGTATCAAATATTTATTTACTTTATAAGAGTTAATTTAGGCTTTTACAAAAAACAATCGTTTTGGATATTTTACCATTTGTAAAGAAACGGTTATGATGTATTTTCCATGATTTTGATTTAAGAATGATAGTATCATCACATATAAGAGGAGTGTTATTTTTAAAGTCTATATATAGTTGTTCTCTTCTATCTTTTTCATAAAATCCGTATAAGACTATAGATATAAATAAAAGAGAAGATAAGACTTTTAGTTTGATTTATTTATCTTTAAAGTTTTAATAGCATCATACGCTACATCAAATACTTTTTTTAACTCTTCTGTTGTGATAACATAAGGAGTCATAAAATATATCACATGAGCTAAAGGTCTTAAAAGTACACCTTTACTTAGAGCATATTTATATACTTCTAGACCTATTCTTTCTTCAGCATTATATCCTTTTAGGTCTAGTGCTGCTACCATACCTATTTGTCTTATATTTTGCACATTTGGTAAGTCTTCAAATCTTTTTAGTTGTTCACTTATAAATTCTATTTTTTCTTTGTTTGAGTTTATAACATCAAACTTTTCAAGATATTCTATAGATGCAATTGCAGCTGTACAAGCTAGTGGGTTTCCTGTGTATGAGTGTGAGTGTAAAAATGACTTAGTACCTTTTGTATCATATTCACAATAAAAAGCATCATACACATGCTGAGTAAGCATAACTATTGAAAGTGGTAAATATCCAGCTGTTAGCCCCTTACTCATCACCATAAAATCAGGTGTGATCTTTGCTTGTTCTACTGCAAATAGTGTACCAGTTCTACCAAATCCTACTGCAACCTCATCAGCAATCATAAATACACCGTACTTAGTACATAGTTCTCTTAATCCTACTAAATAATCTGAATGATACATATTCATCAAACCTGCACATTGAAGTAAAGGTTCAACTATAACAGCAGATATTTCAGAACCTTTATCTTTAAGTAAGTTTTCCATATCTTCTAAGGCTAAAACAGCCTCTTTCTTAGTTTGATTTGATGGTGCTTTTGCTTGAAGTGTTTCTATTAGCATTGGGTTATAAATATCTTTATACAATCCCATATCACTAACACTCAATGCACCCATAGTTTCTCCATGATAAGAGTTCTGTAAAGATACAAAATAAGGTCGAACTTCACCTTTGTTTCTAAAGTAGTGAAAAGACATCTTAAGTGCTACTTCTATACCACTACTACCATTATCTGCAAAAAA
>DQSS01000310.1 GCA_015663165.1 Arcobacter sp.
GTCAAAATGGTCAGCTTTATCTTAGGTAATAAAGACCAATTTGTAGCAATTCAAGGGGATGCAGGGACAGGTAAAACCTATGCTGCTAAAGTGGTTAAACATTACCTTGAAACGTATCATAAAGGGCAAGAAATTATAGGACTTTCCTTTACAGGAAAAGCCTCTCAAGGGCTAGAAGATGACACTAAAATTAAGTCAAGAACAGCACATTCTTTCTTAGCAAATGAGGCTAAAGAACAGGGCAATAGTGAACCTAAAAATAGGTTAATTATTGTAGATGAAGCAGGGATGCTTGGCTCAAATCAGATGAATGAATTGGTGGAAAATGCTAAGAAAAATGGAGACAGAATAGTCTTTATGGGAGATACAAAACAGTTTAAATCTATCTCTGCTGGGAACATATTTAATGACATGCAGAAGTATGGAACTAAGACTGTAAGACTTAGTCAAGCTATGCGATTTGAGAGTGAATTGACCAAGGAAGCTACGACGAGTTTAAAGATGGAAATGGTCAAAAAGTCTTTAGATACTATCAAAAAGAAGGGAACTTTACAGGAACTTTCGCGTGATAATCAAGTGATAGCCATTACTAAAAACTACTCTAGTTTGAAGCCTAAAGAGAGGAAAGAGACACTTATTATTGCCTCAACTAATAAGGATAAAGAGGCTATTAATTGGACAATACGCGGTCAATTAGGGCTTGGAGGGAATAGCTATAAAATACAATCCCATGCTAGTTTAAATGGCATAGAAAGTCATTATTCGCAAGGCTATGAAGTAGGGTTAAGGGTATCAATTCAAGGAGAATTAGAGGGCTTTAAAAGCGGTCAAAAGCTCTATGTTACAGGTAGTATTGATGATAAGATTATCACTGTAAAAGGTAGAGGGAAAAGAGCTGTAGAGAAGCAAATTAATGTGTATGAACATGGAGATAAACTTCATTTATTTAGAGAGACTGAGAAGCCTTTTGTAAAGGGAGAAGTCGTTGTTTTTACTAAGAATACAGTGCTAAGTAAGAAGAGCAGAGTCTCTGTAAAAAATGGCGAACGTACCAGGATCAAATCCATCAATAAGCATGGAGATATAACCACTACAGAGGGTAAAAAATTCAATATTAATGACATGCCTTACCTTGACCATGGCTATGCTATTACGGATGTAAAAAGTCAAGGGTCTACCTATGAAAATGTCATGATCATGGCGAAGGCTGAAATGGCTAGTTTTCATTCTTTTTATACGCAGATAACGCGTGCGAAAAAAGGGATAGAGTTATTTACGGACAATAAAGAGCTTTTAGAAACGAACGTACTCAAAGAAAGTACCTTCAAGACTACACTTGATTATACGATTAAAGAAAAGAAGAAAGAGCCGAGTAAAGAAGTCACTCAGCCTAAAGAGAAAAGTACCTATAAAGACATAAGTACTGATAAGTATGTAGCTAATCCTATGGATGTTAAAAAGAGTACAGAGAGTACTCTTAAAAGAGTAGGTGTGCATCAAAGTAACCTCGATAGCGAGATGAAGATAGATATCTATAGGAAATCAATCGGTAAACTCGATGGTGTGGGTCAAAAGACCACTATAACACACAAGAAGTATAGAGGTATTGAGGTAGCTAAAAAACAACAAAAGGAACAGACACATGGACAAACAGGAAGAGATACTAAGTCTTTTGGAGAAAATATACTTAAAGCAAGAGAAGATAGAGCAGCAAATCAAGAGCCTAAAAGAGATAGAGCTAGCGGAGATAAAGAGAGAAGTGCTTCAAACCAAAGTAGCGATGCTAGAAGTAGACATGACAATGGTCGCAGTACAGGGGAATTTACAAAGGTAGATGAGAGCATATTAGCTTTAAATTATATCAATAGTATTCTTGATAATATGAAACACCCAACCATAAGATTAGAGAGAGTAAAAATTGGAAAACTTTTTGAAATTCTTTCAAAACACTACGGAATGAAAAAAATAAATATGAGTCAAGTTATTGAATCTATTGAGAAGGTACCAATATCAAAAGAATCTAAGATATTTGTAAGAAAAATATTTGAGAAGTGGCACAATCACAGAGGACAAAATAATACTAACTACAAAGGAAAAGGAAAAATATATGCAAAAACCAAATCTAAACAAGAATTACGAAAGCTTCTTGCTAAAGTCGGAATACTACAGTCCAACGATAAAACTATTGGAGAACAATCCTTTTACAGAGACAAAACCAGCATGCGTGGATTGTCCAAGCAGTATGTGGACTATGTCAGACCAAAACCTAGAGTGTTTTTGTCTAAAAAAGTTCATGAAAGTATGGGGGGAAGAAGTAATCCCGACAATGGCGTGCGACGGGAGAGAGATATCGATCGCAATGCTAAAAGATTAAAAAGGAACAATTCAAATAAAGGAACGATTCAAATAAAAAGAGATAATGATTATTTTAAAGCTTTTTAAAATTACTAAAAGAAGTTGTTTGTATATTTATTTTTGACATAGATACCTCTTCATCTAGGATAGATGAGAACGCAAGGAATATTTCATCATTTGGTTCCGTATCTTGATTGCTATTATTATCGATGTTTTTTTTAAAAACCTTCTGCTCATATTCATTTTTATCTATTACTCTTTTAGCTTTAATAAAAAGCTTCCCATACTTTCCATTCAGGGAACTTATAATAATACCTTTTTTTTTACTTGCAGCATGTATAAACTTCCCATTATCAAGATATATGCCCACATGGGTAACAGGTATACCTCTTTTTTTATCTGTTAAAAAAAAGAGTAGATCACCTTTTTTAAGGTTTTTCCTATCGACTATTTTGCCTACTTTTGATTGTGTGAGTGCAGTGCGAGGTATAGAGATACCTACTTTTTTAAATACATATTTAGTATATCCTGAGCAGTCCATACCTGTTTGAGGAGTGTTACCGCCCCATACATACGGTTGACCTAAATATTCTTGAGATATCTTTGCTACAGTACTACTTGTATCTGTCGGAGTAGAACATAATGGGTCTTGCAACACTAAAAGTATTAACAAATATTTATTTCTCATTATTGCCTTTTGTAAATTGTTTTATTTCCAAAGCGTCTAATCTTATGATACTTATCTATTTTGTATATTCTATGAAATATAGATTTGGGAGTGGAAAGCGTAGCTTCCAAAAGATTTCCATCAATAATTTCTATTTCAGTCTCAAATGTAGCTGCATTTACGGGACATTTATTGATACACACTTTAAGACCTTTTTTGATTGCGGTAGATCTAAGTTTTGAGATGTATAAGTTAACATCACCTCCTTCTATTTTTACCCAAGTACCTCTTTTATAAACTGTTCGTAAATAATCCATAAAGTCGTTAACAATTACTTGAGTATTTTTGTTTGACTCTAAGCCTGATCCAATATTATATCGTTGCGTAACACAGCCTGTAAGTAGCAAAAAAGATGCTGCTGCGGTAACTATTTTTTTATTCATTTATTTCTCCTAATTTTTATTACTTTTTTAAAGATACTATCTTTTACAAGAATAGCCTTTTGAATGATTGTGTCCACAATAAAATAACCATCTTTTAGTATATAGGTGATTATTTTAAATTTATTTTTATTTATCACAAATAATTTATAATTACTGTGATTTCGTTTTACCTTTATATAGGTTTTACCTTTTTTTGTATAGATTGATGAATTTTTCCAATCATTGTTTGTTTTAATACTGTACTCTGATATTTTTTTTACTTTAGGTTTAGGTTTAACCTTTTTAACTACATTCTCATAGGTAAAACCTATAAATGGTGTCCACAATGACCGCTTGGATACTAGCCTAATATTATATATGCGTCTATTTGTAAAAATAAACAAATTTGTTTCTAGTCCAGATTTTATAGGCTTTATAAGTACGTATGTAGTCTGATTTACAGTATCTTCTTTCCGAATAACTGTATCAAGAAACCATCTTTCGCTATCCCCTGATTTAAAATCTTGAACAGTTTCTCCTGGTTCAAGTTTAATACTTGTTGCATTAAAAGGTTTGCAAAAAACAGTAGGCATTGATATACCATATTTAAAATTAATTATGCCATTATTTCCAATATCCGCAGCGTATTTACCGTTAAGCCATTGTTTACTTTTTTTAAGTATTTCTATATCTTCTTTATTCAATTTGTATGTATCAGCCGATGCACACACAGAATAAGTAATAAAAAGTAAAGATATTATTTTGGTAAATGATTTGATCACCTGTATATCCTTCAAAATTATATTAACATAATTATAACATCATAATATTAATTATTACATATAAAATTAATATAAATATTAATTATTTACTCTTTTTCTAATAATCTTTGTAAAATAGAATTTTGTTTTTGAATTTCTACCAACATTCTTGCTTGGACTTTAAGCTGTTTATGATTTAATTTTTTAATCATTTCCAGATGAGCTCTTAGTATCTCTTTCGTTGCTTTTGTATTAATACGTATTTGAATACTATTCGATGCTATTATTCCTAATAAAGCTGAATCAGTATAAGCTGTAGAAAAACTGCTAGAAAGCAATAAAATTGCAAAAATCTTTTTCATAAAATATCCTTTTAATTAGTTTTATTAAGCTTGACCAAAATATTCAATTTCTTCTTGAGTTATATCTAAAGAAAACAAAGAGGCACCGCTTGAGTTCCATAAAAAAACATCATAAGGTGCTGCTAATCTCATCAACTCTGCACTCTCTTCCGAGAGGGACAATTTAGAAACAAGGTCTTTTATAAAGCCCTCTCTTTTTTCCGAATTTGGCATTAAGATAATAATATTTTCTAGTTGTGAATATATTTCTTTAGGAACATGTTCAATTAGTTGTGTGATAAATAGAAGCATGATACCATAAGAACGAGCTTCATTTGTAAGTTTTTTTAAAAAATCTTCAAAAGATTTTTGAGAAAATATATTTTTTGCTTCTTCAAATGCGTTTATTATGACGGGACGATTTTGTATATCTCCTTTAAAAAGTTCTTGATCCTTTTTATCTTGTTTAAATTGAGTCAGAAATACAGACAAAAATATAGGCACATAAACATCCAATTCTTTTATATCATCATAATTAATTTGAGTAAAATCACTTTTTTTTAAATTAACTTTATCATAACTATTGAAAATATTCAATGATAATATTGATCTTAATTTTGACAATAGTGACTTTGTTATGTCTTGGATATAGTTGTTGCTGTCATCATTTGATAAAATTTGTATTTCATTAACTACTGTACTGAATATCGGCTTTTTAAAAAAAGAAAATCTATCATCATCAATAAATTCAATGGATGTGTTATCTTTATATCCAAGCTCTTTGGCTAATGTATAGAGTACAGGATAATTATTTTCTATATTTGATACATAGGGAATAGTGAAAGATTTATTTTTATATATATCAACAATGACTTCCGAAAGGACACCTTGCTCTTCAGGGGTCAACCCCACAAACTTAGATGAATCCTTGTTTATGGACTCTAAAGTTATTGAAAGAAGTAAAATATTTAGAGACAACTCATTTCTATCAATTATTAAAGAATTGTTTGTCTCATCAATATTAAAAGGATTAAAGGAAAATAAGTTTAAAGAAGCGTTTATTTTATCTACGGCCATATATTTAGCATCTACTAAATTAACAATATTCTCAAAACTTTTTTTTATGTCATGAAAGCGTATTTTATGCTTTTTTGATGATGATGAAGAATATTTAATTTGTACATCTTCTGATAATCCAACATTTAATGCTTGTGATAATATTTTTCCTATGGTAGTAGTCTTACCTGTCCCTGTCATGCCTAAAACCAAAGTATGTGAATTTTTATTTAAAATATCTTCTGTTGTCTTAGCAAAAGAAAAATTTGCAAAAGACCCATTAACATCAATTCCATAAAAATCTGGCAGAAGAAGGTTTTCTTTATGGGTAGCAGAAATCCTATTTTCTAAAAATTTAAGATCGGCTAGTAAGTCAAAATTATAATATCTTTGAAGTAAAGGGGTATTCTTAATAAGGGATTCCTTATCAACGGATATTTCAATAAATTTAAAGCCTAATTTGGAAGAAAGATTATCCATAGTATTTTCTGTATTATCTTTTAAAAATATAGAACAATTAACAAAACAAAGTTTCTTTTTACCTTGGACATAGTTTTGTTTTAATTTTTTAATCTTACTTGATGTCATATCCAATAATCCATGCATAATCTTTTCATCAAGATTGGACATAATAATGTCTTTGTTAAAACCAAAAGTAAACCATATAACACCTGTGAAATCTTCTTTAAATATAGTCTTTGTGTTGAAGGAGTCATTAGTATAAGAAGAGATAGTGTGGGCTTGGTAGACATTATAGTCACGCATCGATGTGTAAGCTGCTTCTTTAAGTATAAAGTTACTTGAACGTGACAAAATATCATAATCTATCTCTTTTGAAAAAGAAAGATTTTTATTAAGTAATTTGTCGCGTATCACATACTCATTGTTAGTAAAGCAGTCATATATTGCGTTTATAACCGCCTCATCTTTTAAAAAATTAGCCGATATTCGGTTAGCTATAAATTTAAGAATATGCTTATTGTAGGAAAAAATATAATTTCTTTGATAAGTTCCATCTTTTACCATTGCTTGAAAAAGTGTTGCTGATTGTGTATCTTCATAACTGCTTGAAAGGGTGTCAATGTCAGAACTAGATATAGTTCGTGCAAGATTGCTGGGACCTTCCAATGAGATACAATACAAGTTGTCAAATGCTCCATTTATTCTGATGCCAAATTCATCATCAGGTATTAAAGATTCTATAGATAATGAAGTGTTTATATGCAACTTTAAATATTTTTTATATAAGGGATTTAGGGTCTTGATTAATCTATTTGATAAACTCATGATTTTTCTCCTATATCGTTGTACTCATATTTAATGTAAAGACCAAATCTTTTATTTTTTTTAAAACAGAAAATACCTATCTTTTCAATGTCTACCATGTAGTGTTTAAATAATAAATCTGTCACATGTTCAAATGATTTAATAAAAAACAATGTATAAAATTCTACAAGTATATATTTCCACACATTGCCTTTTTTTGAAACATTTTTATTTCGTAGTAAGTATTTACGCAAAAAAATATTAAAATCTTCTACCAAAAATTCAGATATATGGAATTTTTTAGTAAAAACAATTACCTTGGAAGGATCATCACACAAAACAAGATTAATCATATTCTTTGCATAGAACTCATTTAATTTCTTTAGTCTTTGCTTGATATTTTTATTAAAGCTTAATTTTATATCTTTTTCATTTTTAAAAGTAGCAAAGTTATGAATATTAACATTCCCATACATATAACATTCTTTAAATATAAAAACTATGAGTTTGTCAAAAACTTCCTTGGTCTCTTGATTGCTAAATTCTTCATTAAGAAGAAATTTTGCTAAAAATAAATTATTAATATAACTATTGTGTGTTGAATTGTAAATAGATTCAACAAGTTCTGTGATGGTTCGTTTGTGACGATTTCCTTTTGCCATTTATCTGTAATCTCTTTTCATTTTTTATACACTGTCCACTTCTTTAAATTTGTTTGATCTTGCATCAGACAAAAGTTTCGCAATACCCTGTCGGGTATTTACTTGAGAAGGAATTATATTTTTTATCGTTTGTAAGAGTAGTTCTTTATATTTTTGCTTGTTTTTATTTTTGAGTTCTTTTAAATTCATGCATTCAAAAGACTTAAATAGAAATTTCAACTCCACCTGAGAGTAAACTGATCTGGGGGCTACAAAATTATCTACATATTCTCCCATGTATAAAATATAAATATCTTCTATAATTTCAGTGTCTACCATAACACTATATTTTGTAGAAAAATATAGCATCGTGGACAAGGCATCTTCTTTAATTGGATAATTAAAAAAGAATTTATGTGACCATCTTCCAAGTCTAAAAAACTGTGGCTTTGCTTTAACTATATCTGTAATATTGTTAGCCGTCGCAATCAAAATTTGATGTGGTGTAAGAATATATCCTCCTTGACTCTTATCATTTAAAGAGCCTAAAATAGAAAGTAATGCACCCATAATAGCTTTGCTCTCTACCATATTTTCAAATTCGTCAAAAAGCACAACACATTTTGGTTTTTTCGTAGTAAGATAATGAAAGAACTGATTAAGTAAATTTACACCTTGCCCCCTCTCTACAAATATCGTAAGATTTAATTGTATAAGCGAATATCCCAAGGAACCCGCCAAACAAGACGCTGAATAAGATTTACCTACTCCAGGTACTCCCAATTCAAAAATTGGCTCTGTTTGTGTTTCTAATGTGATATTATCTTTAACCTCTTTGTAAAATAAACGAAGTTGATTTTGACCAATCATATCTTTTTCTATCGTAACAGTTGGCTTTGAAACCTTTAGACCAAATAACTTTTCAAGAGCCTCCTCTTCTTTAACACCATATTGTTTTTCTTGAGTTGTGAGGATTTCACCATCCAATGACAATTCCTTTAAAACCATCAATGAACGATATTTATCTTTAGGAGGCATATTAGATATAAAACCAATTTTTGAAGAGGAGAGACCTTCTAAAATATTTATTTTAGAAGGTAAAGGGATGATTTGTTCTAACTCATAGTCTTTTTTAAGCTTTTCTATTTCAAGATAGTGCTTTATGTCACTACTAATAAACCAAATCATGTATACATTCTTTTATATATTTAGACTATATATAGTCAGCAAACATAGTAGAGAAGTAATTTGTAACCATATTAGTATAGGCATCGGCACTGTCTGTCATTTTAAATAAAATAAAACTAAATGTTACATAAAAAATAAAATAACAAGCAATTGAAATTACTGCACCCCACATAAAAGCGGTACTTGGGTTTTTTCTTTCATCCTCTTTTTTACTGTACATCCAAAAACTGATTCCTACCGCAACCAAAAATACAATTACAGGTACCCACACAAAAAGCATAACCATAAATGGTGCGATAGATTGACTTGCACCATCAACAATATCTTTACTCTCTGTAATCATGTCGCTATAATCAAGTGCATATATTGGCAGCGAGAGAAACAAGGCGGATGCTGCGGTAACTATTTTTTTATTCATTATTTTCCTTTAATATTCATATTCAAGTAGAATGATAGCATTATTTACTTTATAAACCATAATAATTTATATTCTTTTTATAAAAAACATAAATAATAAGCATTATTGGGTTGTATTTTCAAAACTTTCATTATTGTTTTTCTTAAAAGTATTCTTTGTATGTTTTAATATATCAATATTGGTTGTAATTACATCCCTTATATCGGATTTAGATAAAATTTTATCAGGTTCATCTAATTTAATAATATTACCTTCTCTTAAATCAAAAAAACGAGATAACCAGTTTTTTGTACGGTTCCCAATATCAAGATTTGATATTGCTAGTTGTGTTTTCTTGATGTCATGACTTGAGAGATAAGTATCATTTATTTTTTTATAAGCAATTTCAAAAGAGCTACCCATATTTTTCCTTTCTAATTTCCCATTTTTCATTATTCTATATTATCAATATGCGGCATAAAAGGAGGTAAAAATATCTATAATAAGTGCCATATCTAATGTATATATCAATAATCTAGTAGATTTTTTAAGTTTTTAATAAAAATATTTTTCCCCATGTGTGTAAAGATTGGTAAATTTGACGATATATTATATTTTTGAAAAGTAAGTGTCATATCACTTGGAGGTAAAGCCACGATCGAAGTGTTTACTCCTGATATGATAGTGATGGCTTCCCCTTCATTCATTGACGAGAGTTCGTGACTTGTGTACTGTTGCGACTCTCTTATGTGGAAATTTTTATCATTTTCTTTTTTGTTCATACTGGGAAGAATTCTATTGTTTTCTTTAAATTCTTGTTCTATAATATACTTTTTTGAGACAAGCTTGGAAAGATATTCTGGGATTTTAGGATCTAATGTTTTCATAATTATTAGAGTATGAAGCATATCAAAAATTTCATCTCTCTCATTGTCACTAATATCTTTAAGCTGAGCATCAGATTGAAAAAATAGCCAAATACTCATCGAGAGAGCTCTTGCCTTTGACATAAATCTTGCAAGCCCTTTAACAATATAGGAACCAGCTTCATCAAAAAGAAAAAGGTATGGAATACTACTTTCATAGGTATGAAGAGACTTTTCTAAGGCAACCGCACGTATCATCCCTAAAAGAAGTTTTCCAACTTGTTTATTCTTGATATCACTTTGCAGAGAAGGTACCGAAACTATAATAATTTTATTTGACTGTACAGCCTCAAATAGTGAAAAGTCGGGATCAGAATCATTAAAAATATTTTTATAGGTTGAGCCAAGTGTTATAAAAATTTGACTCCAGTTTTTAATTGCCAAACCAAGCTCATAACTCCCTTGTCCCCTTGGTTCTAAAATACTCTCATCAGCTAATTTCCAGAAAAAATAAACTTCTTGTTCTTCCTCGTTTAAGCTACTAGTATCCACCCCTTCTTTTAAAATTATTGGATCATCATAGGTTAAAAATTTATTAAAATCAATCATATCAAAAGAACCAAGAAAAAATCGTAAAAAGTTCAATAAGTCATCATTTTCTGTATCATCATCAATCACTTTTCTGTATCTTTTTGCCTCATCCCATAAAAAATTCCTTGACAAAGAAGATGATAGTTCATTAAAACCAAAATTAATACCATACTTATCTCTTTTGTATACCAATAATCTTAAAACAGAAACTACAAAGTCATTAATTACCACTTTCCATGTTTGTTCAGTATTTTCTATGAGTTCAGAGAAAATTTCTTTAAGTTGATCAGCAGACGTATTCTTAAATATATTAACAGAGTGAGTGTTATTAAGATTTGAAAAATTAAGAATATACATATCATTCAAACGATTGTATTTTCCTACTATGGCATATAGCTTTTTAAGCTCATCTTTCGTACCTTTACCCTCTATTACCATTGCACCACCACCAAGTGAAACTTGTTGTTCAAACATACCTTCTAGCTGCACCGTTTTACCACTTCCCGTTGTGCCTATAGTTGCCCCCATTCTTTTTATTGACTCTGAATCAAGAAGCACAAATTTACCTGTCAAATTTTTTTTGTTAGATGATAAAACTCCACTCCCTTTAAATCTTTTTACCTCTTTCCCAATTGCAAGTTGATAAGCCACTCCTTTTTTATTTTCGATTGATGGAGAACTTTTAATTGGTCTAAAGTGCCTTTTGTCAGTTAAAATACTTAAATATGACAAAATGGAAGCAATCATAAGCAACATAGAGAAAATAACTAATCTAGAAGCTAGTTCAACATTTCCTCTTTCGTATATCATAAATGAAATAATAGGTAAAACAAAAAAAACAAAATATCCGACCCATTTTAAAAATAAAGATTCTTTAACTTCTTCGTTTATGGTTTTTGTTTGCTGCTTAATAATTCTTTTTTTTGAATCAATATGAATTGTGTCAGTTTGCATTAGAAATCCTATTTTTATGTAAAAGATACTTAGCCCACAAAAATGAACCTCTTTTTTGAACAGAAGATTTTAGAGTATTGTCAAGTGCTCCTATGAGTTCATTGTCCTTCTCGTTTTGACAATAATACTCAAGAGTCCCTGTTCCAAGTGCTTCATATATTACAACCTTTTCCCAAAATTCAATAAGAAAATATTCCAAATAAAAATCATTTCCATATAATAAATATTTCAAATTAATATTAATGTGTCTTGAGATATTAAGACTTAATAGTTTTTTAAAAATTATTTTATGTAAAATATGTGTACCCTTCTTATTAAAATATTGAAGATTATCTATTTTAGTAAGTAAACCATCTGTTTCTATAGCATTAATTAGACCCAATCTATATGAAGGATGAAATTGTTTTCCTTCTGAGCTTTCAATGTAGAAATGAGGAATCTTTATTTCTCGCAATTCCCTCCACTCCTCTTTAGTGCCATCTGTATCTATACCTTCTTTATGAATCAAAAGATTAGCAAATTTATTTTTTATTTTTTGCGAAGAGACATTCCAAAAAGTAACTTGATCTGCTAGAATATCTTGCGAATGATTACTCGATATGTAACTGAAGAATACTGAAAATAATAAAAGTGAAAAAACAACTATATAAAAAATAAAACTTTCAAAAACCACATTGACACTATAATCAATAAGGGCATTAACTACTACTAAAAACATTACAGAAACAAATAGATGCTTTCTTATATATTTGTTTTCATCAAGTGCCATTGCATAGTAGAAGCCAAACGATAAAAAGGTGATAACCATTATAAACATATTCATTATTTTCCTTTAATAGCCAAAATAGGGCTTATAGTCATACATATCTCCATATAAATCCGAAGAAGACTCTTCTGCATGGTTTTTATTTGAATAGATATAATGGGTAGGAGTATTCTTATATGCAATATTAGTATATAACTCTTCTAGCCCATCCTCTTCATTCTCTTGGGCATCATAGAGAGAAGTATACTCACTTATGCCATTCATATTTTTTAAAATGCGAGCTAAATATAAGACCGACTCTCCATAGGCAGTAGGATTATATGTAGCTTTTCCATTATATGAGTTAAGCCAATATATCATCTTGTCTTTTTCATTGTTTCTTCCGTTTCTAATTTCTGCACTCGCATGATAATGAAAAATGTGCATAGCCACTGCCAGATTTTTTTTTGGATTATACAAATCAGCTTGAGTACGTTTCACGTTTGCTCTTCTAAAAAATTTTTCATCTGATCTATTATTAACTTGAGCCAGCCCATAATCAATAGATTTATTTCTATTTAATCCTTTGTTATGTCTATTGGGTATCCATCTTGATTCTTTCCATGTTAGGGCTTTTAAAATATATGGCGTGATATACATACCTTTATATTTTGAATTTTTTTCATTAGCAAATTTTCTATTCCACATTTTTGAAAAATGTATATAAAGGTGATCAAATCTATTATAATTTTTGTGACGCTTCATCCTTTGCCCAACTGTTTTATTTACTAAAACCCATTTTTTAAAATACCCTCTTTTTGAATAGTCACTAGCAGAGGGAAAAAAGGAAAAAAAAAGGAAAACCAATAAGGCTCTCATATTATTTCCATAATTTATTATAATTTTTCTTAAATTGTAAACTTGAAGGGGGATATTCAAGGAACTCGACAACAACATTTTCATATTGATATTGTGTAGAAATTAGGGTCTTTAGGGGAATGTCACGATCAAATAAAATTGGTAATATCCCTATATAATCCAATGAAACTAGCTCATTATGTAGTTTATGATTGTAAAAAATAGCGTCAAGTTTTTTAATTTCTGAAATGCTTTTAGTATTATATTGACATTTATAATTTTCATATTTAGAATAAACTGGGTAAAAAAATCCTTGAACTTTTTTTTCACTTAATTCAACATTTGTTTCAACATATTTTTTTGGATTAAAGCATTCTTTTTTATAAAAATAAGGTTCATCAAATACTGCTTGACCATCCGAAAAGTCCTTTGAGATATAAGTTGAAACAGAATAGCGTTCTAAACCCGTTGAAAATAAAGAAGCGGCGATAAACTCTTTGGGTGTCAGTTTTGCTTTTTTGGTGACTGTAATCTCTTTTAACATACTCTGAGCTTTTTGTTTTAATTCGCTAGTAATTTTAATTTCTGCTTGCAGTGCTAATGTTGTAAGTAGTATAAATGTATATAGTATTTTCATATTATTTCCTTTTATCTGATTCTGTTTAAGATATTTTTATATAATAAAAATAAAGGGGATTTGTATATATCTTTTCTTTTAAGTATAGTTTTTTGATATAAAACCAAAAATACAAACGTGACCCATAGTGCTATTGAAAAATAACTTACTTCATAAATAGCAGCAGTTGCAATAAATAAAATTAGACTCCATTTGCTTAAAATATAAAAATAAAAAGGAATTTTTTGTCTAGGTATTATTTCGTACAGTGTTTTATCTAGCTCATCATTCATGATTTATTCTTCCTAATGGTCTTTTGTAAGTTCCCTAATATCTTTTAGGGCTTTTTTTGAATTAAATTCTCTTGAAAATGAAAATTCTTTATCAATAGCCTTAATCGCAGCATTCTTCATTTTTGTGATTTTTTCAGTAACTTCTTCAAGAATTTTAGCTTTTTTTAATTTTTGAAGTTCTACTTCGTATACTTTCCTAATACGTGCATCACTAGGATAGTTTTCAAGACTTGCCTTGGTAGGGATCATTACAGTAGGTCTATATCTAAGGAAAAGCTCCCTTTTCGCAAGTACCATATGATACTTTTCAAGTAAAGTTTGATAACTTTTCAAAAGTTTGCCTTTTATGGACTCTTTTTGTTTATTTCTTTTGAGTTCACTTATTACTTGCCCTGCATTATTAGTAATATCATTAAGTGGATAATCCTTGTTTACTTTATAGAATGCAGCTTTAGATTTTTCTCTTAAAAGACCTATATCTAGTTCGTCTTGTATCATAAGAAAGTTTTCTTTTAATTCTTTCACAGAATCATCAAAATCTTTAGTAGTATTGTACTCAACAGTAATTTCATTTAAATTTAATTGGTCTAGCTCAATTCTTTTAGAATTATTAAAAATTTGTGTTATGACAAATCCACTCATATAGTCATTATTACTAACAATCTTAGACAACCCTCTGTGTTTTTGTATTGTTTCAAAAGGTAAATCAATACCTCTTTTCATATTCTCTTCATCCTTATCAAGGAGGTTAACATTGAAGTTTACGTTCTTCATTGCCTCTATCATCCTCATTTCAACTTTCTGACTTTTAATAAAATTATCACAGTATGCTTTGGTATTAAAATTTTTTCTCCCAAACATCGTTCTCTTTGTATATCCCAGCAGAGATAAATTAGGTAATGACTTACAAGGATCTATTCTTAATACAGGTAAAGATTCACACAGATTAATATCAGGCAAATAATCATTGATTGTTGGAGGAGTGAAATCGTAACACATATCAACTATTTGATAAA
>DQSS01000229.1 GCA_015663165.1 Arcobacter sp.
AATTGTTAACAAGTGTAGATTATAAAAATAAAAAAGCAGGACGACCTAAAAAAGATGAGAAATGAGATTAATTGGTATACTGTCCCCGGATTTTCCGGATTTTCCGGATTTTTAAATTTCTCCCAAAGTTATCAATCTGCTAGGCGAACACAACGAACGAAATAGGTATTAGTCTTAGCGTACCAATCGTCGTCACCGTTGCCGAAGTCGACAAACCAAGCAACGGAAGTATCACTCGCATTCGTAGTAGCTGACCAGTAATAGGAGCTAGCTACATTATTAAATTCAGGATTTAAACTTGGATTATAAGTACTTCTATCTGCTAGCATATAAAGTTCATTAAAATTTGGTAAATGCCAATCACTGTATCCACCTAAAGTTAATCCTTCACAATGAGTGATTGAATTACTCCAATTCTTTCTATTAGCATCCCCTATAGTTTGATTATCATCTTGCCACATTAAGTTTGTACTTGTATCTATAACTATCTCTTTTGCATCATCTCTTATAAAATCCGCAAATGCTAGATTAACTAGCACAAATAAGATTAATATACTTTTCTTCATCTATTTTACCCACCTTTTTTATTAAATTGTAGCTACTTGCATGGCTACAATGTCCAGTAAATGAACTTTGAACAGATAAAAACTGTTTTATCTCTTCAAGGCTCATATTGCCTTTTAACTCTTCATATCTTTGTAGATATTTTGCTTTTTTATATTTAAAATTATTTACTACTCTATTTCGCACAAGTAGATAATTTGGACGAATGATATATCCTAAAAAGTCTAAGCCTTGGTTATTTTGTTTTAACTTACAGTCATCTCTAAGTTTTAAGCCAAGATTATCTTTCAAGTAAGTTTCTATTCTTTTTTTAGACTCCAACAATATATTTTTATCTTTATGAAATAAAACAAAATCATCAACATACCTTAGATAATGTTTTATTTTCAACTCTCTTTTTATAAAATGGTCAAACCTATTCATGTATACATTGGCGAAAAATTGAGATGTTAGGTTTCCTATAGGTAAGCCTTTGCGTTTAGGTATTTTAAATAAAGTTTTATGTTCTGGTAGATTTTTAAGATTTTTAATATTACCTTTAAAATTGTAGTTTCTTGTAGGATTATGGTATATAATTTTATTGGCTAACCATAAAATTTGTTTTTTATTTTCAATATTACTTTTATCTATATCACTAAACAACTGTTTAAAAAGTATATTTTTATCTAAATTATAAAAAAATCCTTTTATATCAAGCTGTAGATAATATCCATTACCGCCAACACTATTCATAAAACTTTTAGCCTTTTTTGTAGCTGTATGTATCCCTTTGCCTTTTCTATTATTATATACATCAAATACAAACTTTTTTTCATAAAAAGGCTCTAATTGATTTACTAAGACATGATGCACTACTCTATCTTTAAAAACTGCTGCAAAAACTTCTCTAAGTTTGGGCGATGATGCTAAAAAACAAATTGACTTGCCTATGCGGTAAGTTTTGCTTTTTAGTTCATCTTCTATAGTCAATATGTTCTGAATTAGATTAGCTTCAAAATTTAAAGCATTGAGTGTATTTCGCTTATGCTTGATACAATCTTTATATGCTTTATATATATTTTTAAAATTAAACATAATAAAACTTTTTATCATTATCTGCTAGGCGAACACAACGAACGAAATAGGTATTAGTCTTATCGTTCCAATTGTCGTTACCGTTGTTGAAGTTGACATTCCAAGCATTGGAAGTATCACTCGCATTCGTAGTAGCTGACCAGTAATTGGAGCTATTAAACCTTTTATTTATAAGATATAAAAAAGATACTAAAAAATTATTTATATCTTTGCTAATATTAGCGATATACACATCGGTAAAAAGGTCGCACAATGATTGTAGCACTCTTTGTAAATTTATCATTTACAAACTCTCGCATTTTTCATTGAAGAATTGAGCCAACCTTGTGATTGTTTGCATACTTCTATAGTTAGTCTTGATATTTGTTCAAATTGCTTAAAACTTTTAAATGCTTTTAACTCTTTAATTAAATTTATCATCATTTTTAAATCTTCACATTTGTTTCGTAAATCTTCTAAAAACTCTTTCTTATTTTGAGATATGTTTGCTCTATGGATGAGAAATAACAACTCTTTAGACATAGTTCTTAAATCTTCTCCAATAGTATATTTGTTGTATTTATCAAAGCTTCTTACTATAGTTTCAGCATACACACATAGATTTAATGCTGATTTATAAATAGGTAAATTATCATATCTCATTTTAAAACTTTCAAAGTATCAAATTTTTCAAATTAATCAATCTGCTAGGCGAACACAACGAACGAAATAGGTAACAGTCTTATCGCGCCAACCGTCGTCACCGCCGTTGAAGTAGACATACCAAGCATCGGAAGTACCACTCGCACCCGTAGTAGCAGACCAGTAACCGGAGCTATTAGTATTCGTAAAAATAGCATTAATAGAAGGATTAGATATCTGCTTATCAGTAATACTCACCAGCTCTTCAATAGTAGGCAATCTAAAATCACTATTTCCATCTAGTGTTAATCCGTCACAATAAGTACCTGCATCTGCCCAAGTTCTTTCAGTATTGTCATCTTCTTGTTGCCATATAAGTCCTGTAGCATTATCTGTCACTGTATCGCCATTGTCTGTATAACTTCTAGTAATTCCTCTAGTTGTATTACCATCATCAAACTCTACATAAGTTGTAGTTTGTCCTGTTTTGAGTCTGCCTAGCGGATTAAAAGCTGTTATATTTGTTTGATTATAATCTTCTGGAAAATTACCATCAATATCTGTTATAACATTTGAAGCTAATGAGATATTTGTATCATCACTTGTATTTAATTCAATAGAGGCTGTACCGTCACTATTTAAACTAATTTTATGTCTATAAAATAAACTACTATTATAATCTCCAGTTGAAGCTGAACCAATAGCGCCAGTACCTGTTATGGTATAATTATTATTTATAGTACTACTAATTGAATCACTACTTATATTTTGATCAAAATATAAATACAATATATCATCTAGCACCGATGATGTACGATTGTTGTCATAAACTGCTGATAATATATAATGATCTCCAATATTATTTATATTGATTATTACATTTACACTTGCACTATTTCCTGCTGCATTTGTAGCTATTGCTGTAAGATTATATGTTGTTAAAGTTTCATAATCTAAACTAGCACTTGCACTTACTGTTATAGCTCCATTAGTAGCAACTGTAAAATTACTACTTCCTGTTCCACTTAGAGTTATAGAACTTATTGCACTATCTCCAACATCTGAAATAGTTATATTTCCAACACTATCACCACTACTTGCATTTTCTGCAATTGAGGC
>DQSS01000038.1 GCA_015663165.1 Arcobacter sp.
AAAAAGTGTCCAGAATGTAACTACACGATGGGTAAAAAAAACCTAAAGTCTGGTGATGTCTATGAATGTTTTAAATGTAAAACAAAAGTGGAAGCTACCCAATAAGGTAGCTTTCCATCTCTTTCTCAAGATTTAACCACTCTTCTTTATAACTTAAAATATATTGAGTCATAAATGTCTCCGCATAGTCACCTATCTGTATAACTTCTTCTTGTCCCATAGGTACAAATTCACGTTTTGCCATCTCTTCTTTATTGCTTATATCAACTAACATTTCATTGAGCAAATGTACAAACCGTGTTGCACCTATAGTTCCTCCTAACCCAATAGTGTCAATACAAAAAGCATGTAATTTATTAATCTCACCTTTTCTTATCATGTCTTTAACCAAATGATCTGAGTTTTTTAATGCTATAAGTATCTGCGAAACTATCTCTTTATAATACATGTCACTTCGAACATAGGAGATACCTTTTTTTGTATCCAAGATGATTTCATCTTGATCTGTCAATACCTTTTGTTCATGTAGAAGAATTTTATTTTCATCTTCTTTCATTAAGTATCTCTGCAGTGCAATATAAATCTGTCCTACTTTAAAAGGCTTTGTTATGCATGCATCCATACCAGAGAGTGCCATCTCTTCCATCTCATTATAAAAGCCCAATCCTGTCACGGCAACAACAGGTATATCTTTAAGTGCATCATTTTTACGTATCATTCTTGTGGCTTCATATCCATCCATAAGAGGCATATCAATATCCATTAAAACTAAATCTATATCTGGATGTTCTCCCAAAAATATTAAGGCTGCTACCCCATTTTCCACTTTATACACTGTTAACTCTGATGCACCTAATATACTACTCAGAACCTGCTGACTAACTAAGTTATTTTCAACAATCAAAATCTTTTTATTTGTAAATATTTGGAAATCAGACCTTGTCACTTTCACAGTATCAAGTATTTTAAAATTTTGTAACTCTTCTCTAAATGTCTCTTTCTTTTTCTTGTTAGTTTTTAAACATAAATTATTTAAAGCTTCCTCTACATCCCCCACAATAAGAGGAGAAAAAAGTTCTTCAGTAGCAATACGTGTTGCCATTTCAGTAAAATAATCTGATTCTAAAATATTATGTATCACTACGATATCCAAATTATATTCTTCATTAATATTTTTGAAAAAATTAAATACTTTTTGACTTACATCTTCTGCTCTTATGATGATAAAGTCTAAACCCTCCATATGTGGTTTAAACCTTGCCAAATCTTCTGAGGATTTAAAGACTACCTCTATACCAAAAGATTTAAGCATATAGGATAATATTTTAGCCTTCTCCACTTCTGTATCAACCACAAGTGCTTTTTTACCTATAAGGTGTTCCTTTAACTCTTTTTTACGACTTTTATTATCTATATCTTTCAGATAAGGCAAAGACAATTCATACAAGGTACCTTTCTTCTTATCACTTGCAACTAAAAAATCGCCCTTCATATTGGAAATTAATTCTTTAATAACAGAAAATCCAATCTCTTTCTTCGTATGCTGAAATTCTTCCCAACTACCAGGAATAAAAAGTCTATCTATTTCATCTTCACTTAAAAACTTATTTTTATTTACAATGCTAAAAACGACATGTTGTTCTTTTCTAATTTCAATACTTAACACCACGGTACTATTTTCTTCATTTTCTAAAACATCCAAAAGCATATTGTATAAAATTTGATATATTCTAACCGTATCACCCATCAAATATCTACTCACATCACTTTTTATATCATAGGCTAATGTATGCTTTTTTTCTCTCAATATTGAAGCTACTGCATTGGTCAGTTTATGCAACATCGTACTTAACTGAAAAGCTTCTTCTTTAATAACAATATTTCCTGATTTAATCTTTAAAAAATCTATCATCTCATAGGTTGTTCGAAGCAAATCCTCATCATATTTTTTAAGTTCAACAATTCGATTTCTTATCTCTTCTGTTCCGATACTGTCTAGACTTTCTTCGAGAAGCTTCTTTTCCCCATCCACATTTTTTAGGGCAACAGATTGGATTTTCTCTCCCATTTTTTCTAGTAACAAGCTTTGCTTTTTTTCTATTTCAGATTGTTTATTTTGCATGTTTAGATGCTTAACATTAAGATTCTTAAGTTGATCTGAGGAAAGAAATAACGAAAGAATACCTATAATGCCCAGTCCAAAAAGTGCAATCCATAATGATTGATCTTCCTTCTCCACTATTATCTCTTTTTCAACAATTTTTATCTGTGGTTTTACGCTCTTTACCTCTACTAACCCTTCTAAAATAAATGCTTGAGGAAAAGTACTCTGTATTCCGAGATAAACCAGTGCTAATGCATCACCACTTTTAAAAGGTCCGACTTTTAATATATATGCACCATCTGCTTCGACAATATTGTTAGTAAACTTTTCTCTCTCTTGTGCATTATGAAGCAAGTCATTTTCACTGACAAGCTTTGTATATTTGTCAGCTTCTAACCTAAGCTTTTGCTCTGATTTATCTGTACTTAACACAATAAAATTTTGGGATATCTCTGCCCCTAATGCTATTGAAAAGACAACAACCCAAACCAAGTAATGCCATATTTTATGCATGTTTTTCTCCCATAGTATCTATCTCATCCTCAACTTTCGTTTGGTATGCTTCGACTTTTCTTTGCAATACTTTTATTTTAGAAATTTGTTTTGCACTTCTATATACCAGTAAAAACCCTGCTAAAGCCAAGAGTAATAAGCCTATCCATTGCATATCAAGTGTCTTCCAAAAAGTACTAAACTTTTCATATATTGCTGCTAGATTATTTTCTTCTTTATCATGCATTATTAGTACTTCTTTTACGGGTTTTACTTTTGGAGGAATGACTACTGCTTGTGTAGTTATTTTATTTTTTACTTGTTCTTTACTGCTTATACTTTCCCGCTGTCTCTCTGCCATACGTGTATCATTTACAATAAAATTATGAGGATAATGCTCTTGTAAAAGATACTGTAGTTTATTTTTAAGGGCAGTCGTTCGGATAGGTTTAACAGTTACAAGAACATACTTCTCCAGCAATTCCATTTGCATATTCAGTTTATTATCAGACTTTATCTTTTTTGCAAGATCATTTTCCCTAAAAAAGATTTCTAAATTATAAAGGTTTTTTGCTGCTTGACTAACCTCAAGATGAGTACTTATAATCATTTTTTGGTCTATCTCTTTTGCATAAAGTACATCTAGGAGCAGTAATATAAGTATAATTTTTTTCATCTAAACATAACGTTACTCCCCCATTTGAAGTTCTTATCTTTAATTGTAACATAAATTATGCTATCTCTTTAGATAATGTCCTCATAACCTATATAATACAAGCTTTTGCTATAATCTCAGCATGATAAGAATTACAAGTATTAAAATACAGTGCAACACATCACTCAATGATTTATGCAATATACCGTACAGCGAGATAGTAAATGACAAAGCCTAAACAAATATTTTTATGTGCCATTAACAATATACTGAGTGGTACCTGTTTAGAAGACTGTAAATTCTGTACACAAAGTGTTAGATACCATGCAGATATAGAACGATACAATTATAAAGATATTTCTCAGATAGTTGAAGAAGCGAAATTGGCAAAGTCTCATGGTGCATTAGGCTATTGTCTCGTCACTGCAGGTAAAGGTCTTGATGACAAAAAGGTTGACTTTGTGGCACGTGCAGCACAAGCCATTAAAGCC
>DQSS01000273.1 GCA_015663165.1 Arcobacter sp.
AGAACAAGAGGAAGAAGCAAATCAATTTGCAAGAGATTTACTTATTCCACAAAAAGATTTTGAAGTATTTGTAATGAGTGGAAGCTGTAAAACTAAGATAGGTGTTAAGACTTTTGCAAAGTCTTTAAATATAAAAACATCTATTGTAGTTGGAAGAATGATGCATGAAAAATTAATTACTTATACTCATCCCTTACGAAGAGAGATTGATACGTATGAGTTTACATAGGTAAATGATGAATTCTCTGGAAGTCAAGATGACGAAGCGTGGTTTTGATGGTATGGAAGCTTTTTATGCCATCAAAGAATAGTGTAGACAGATTTTTTTGATTTCTTATGAGAGTAAGATTAAGGAGATGTTTATTGAATTATAATAAAAAAGGAAGATAAAATGAATGAAATGATTATAGAAGCAATTAAAAGCAAAAAGGTAATGCAATTTATATATGATAATGCACTTAGAATAGTTGAACCATATACTTACGGAGTATCAAAAAAGGGTAAAGATCAATTAAGAGCATTTCAAATTGAAGGAGGAAGTAATTCTTCTAATACATTAGGTTGGAGACCATTTACTGTTGATAAAATGGAAAATATTAGGATATTAGATGATAGTTTTGAACCTAATAGAGAGGGCTATAATCCCAATGATAAGGCAATGATAGAAATTTATATAACGGTATAAAGGTAATTATTTATGGATAAGCTTAATGTTAAACTAGAAAATTGTTATGGTATTAATAAACTAGAGGAAGAATTTGATTTTACAAGAGGTAAGAATATAACTATATATGCACCAAATGCAACAATGAAAACTTCTTTTTCTAAAACTTTTTTACAACTAAGTAAAAATAAACAACCTGAGGAAAAAATTCATAATAAAACACCAGTGTATGATATTAAAGTTGATGGTATTGATATTGAATCGGATGAAATATTTGTTATTGAATCTATGAACGAAAAATATAAATCTGATAAACTAACAACATTATTAGTAGATAGTACATCTATGGAAAGATATAGTGAATTAAATAAAGAGATTATTGAACAAAAGAAATCACTTTTTGTTCAATTAAATAAATTTTCAGGAATAGTTAAAACATCAATAGAAAATAATATATGTGATGATTTTAATAATGATTCTTTTTTTGAACTATTAAAAGATATTGATTTAACTACTGTTGAAGATTTTTCAAAATTTAAATATAAAGATATTTTTGACTCTAAAGTTGTTAGTTTATTAAGTGATGAAAATATTTCTGAAAATATTAGTGGATATTATTCCAAATATAATGAGTTGATAGATAAGTCTCCATATTTTAAAAAAGATGTTTTTAACCCTGTTAGGGCAGAAAATATTATTAAATCTACAAAAAATGAGAATTTCTTTGATGCTGAACATAAAGTTCATTTAAATGGACACGCTGAACCTATTAATAGTGTTCAAGAATTTCAAGATATTATTGCTGAAGCAAAAAAAGAATTACTTGCCAATGATACTTTAAAAGAAATTGAAAAGAAAATAAGTCAAGGAGTTAAATCAGTTAAAGAATTTCAAGATTTACTAGAAAAATATCCAGAACTAATTCCTTATTTAACTAAAGATAAATATCATGAATTAAGACAATTACTGTGGTTAAGTTATTTAAAAAAAGAAGAAGTTTCTATAGAAAGTTTATTGTTAGTATATAAAACTAATAAGGAAGAAATAAAAGAAATAGAAGATATTGCTAGTTCTCAAAGTACAAAATGGGAAGCTGTTGTGGAAGAATTTGAACAAAGGTTTTATGTACCGTATGAAATATATATTGACAATAAAAAAAGTATGGTATTAGGTAATACTACACCAATAATTAAATTTAGATTTATAGATCCTGTTACAGGAGTAGTTCAAGAAATAGATGAAGATAAATTAAGTAATATGAAAATTTTAAGTCAAGGCGAAAAAAGAGCTTTGTATTTACTACATATTATTTTTGAAGTTAAAGCAAGAATAGAAAGAGGACAAAAAACATTATTTATTATAGATGATATTGCTGATTCTTTTGATTATAAAAATAAATATGCAATTATTGAATATTTAAAAGAAATATCTGAAGAAGCTATTTTTAATCAAATTATTTTAACACACAATTTTGATTTTTTCAGAACTGTGCAAGGGCGAATATTAGGTGGAACAAGCTATAGTAATTCTTTTATGGTTTCCAAAACAGAATCAAAGATAGAATTACTAAAAGCGGGACCAAATCAAGTAAATAATCCTTTTAATAAATGGAAGGAAAAACTATCAGAAGATAATATTATTTTAATAGCCTTTATCCCATTTATTAGAAATATTGCTGAATATATTGGTGATAATGCAAATGAAGATAAATTAACTAAACTACTTCATATAAAGAGTGGTACAAAAAGTATTGAGATTCAAGAATTAGAGGTAATGATTAAAGATATTTTAAAAGATACTCAAACATTTTCTTTACCTAATCCTGCTAAAAAAATATATGAATTAATATATGAACAAGCTGATTATATTTCAATACCACCAATTATAGAAGAAGTAGAATTAGAAAAGAAAATAGTTTTATCTATTGCCATTAGATTGAAAGCTGAAGAATATATGATTCATGTAATTAATAATTTACCTTTTACAAATGCAATTACTAAACATCAAACAGCTAAACTTTTTAAGAAAGTTAAAGGTGATAGTTTATGTGATGTAGATAAACTAAAAACATTAGAGTTAGTTAATTTAATCACTCCTGAAAATATTCACCTAAATTCTTTTATGTATGAGCCTATTTTAGATATGTCAAAAGCCAATTTAATAGACTTATATAAAGATATAAGTACTCTCCATGAATCTATCTAAATCCCTCTATACCCGAGCCATTCAATGCCCAAAATCCCTATGGCTCAAAAAGTACAACCCCTCTGTACTCACGCCACCCGATACAACAGCAAAAGCAGTATTTGAAACGGGAAATGAAGTAGGGGAGTTGGCTTGCGGGCTTTTCCCTCATGGTAAAGAAGTGGAGTTTACGAGAGACTATGACGAGATGGTGGCTACTACGGCTCAGTACATAGATGAGGGTGTAGAGAACATCTATGAGGCTACTTTTAACTATGATGGCATCTTGGTTATGGTCGATGTCTTGCAGGTAGATGCTGATGGTGTAGACATCTATGAAGTCAAAAGCTCTACCTCTGTGAAAGACATTTATCTGCCAAAAAGGGGACAGGCTGAATAAAAATCGTTAAAATTACTGTAAATTCATATGTTTTAACGACTTTATAGTACTTATCATTA
>DQSS01000367.1 GCA_015663165.1 Arcobacter sp.
ATTTTTGAACTTATGAATAATATCAACTTAGATGATTCTATACAGTTGGCTAATTTATATTGTAGTTTGATTTAAGATGGGTATATTTAATTAAAAAGCTCACTATATACATAACCTTAACTATTCCCTCATAAGAAAACAATTTAAGTTATTTTTTAATCTTCAAGCTTGAAGAATTAAGTGTATAGAAAGAAAAATTTCATTATTTTATTGTACCACTCACGCTAGTAGAAACTATGCACTTTTAGTGCAAGGCTTTAGCTTGTAAAAATGTGTTAGAAGGTAGAATAAAGAATGAGAAATGGAAACCATACAATAAGCCAATTACAGATACACATAGTTTGGGTAACAAAATATCGATATAAAGTCTTAAAAGGGAAAATCCAAGAACGATGTCGAGAAATACTAATACAAGTCTATGATACAGAGGATATAAGAATATTAAGTGGAGTAGTGAGTAAAGAGCATGTTCATATGCATTTGGAGTATGCACCAAGTAAATCAGTTAGTGATATCGTGAAACGATTGAAAGGACGAAGTTCAAGGAAGTTACAAATGGAGTTTCCTGAGTTATCAAAACAGTATTGGGGAAAGCATTTTTGGGCGATAGGATACAGAGTTTGGAGTACAGGAAACTTAAGTACAGAAATGGTTGAGGAATATCTTGAACATCATAGGACACCATCGAACAAAGATTTAGGAAATATGATGTTGGAATAGATTGGACTTTCAGTCCAGAATAAACCTATGGACTTCTAGTCCATAGTGGTTTAGTTTCTTAATTCTTTTAGTCCAAGAAAAGATTAAATAATATTTTTTATACTTTTCAATAAGAACTTAAACTTTCTTGTTTCCTTTTCCAATTCACTATTATTACTAATAATTTTTGGATGAATAAGTATAATTAACTCTTTTTTGATATAAGCACTAGATTCTCCTCTAAATAAATTTCCTATAAGAGGGAGGTCTTTTAAAAAGGGAACTCCTGAATCGCCTTTAGAAATATTTTTAGAAATAAGCCCTCCAATAAGTACAGAGCTATCACTTTTCATAACAATATTGGTTTTGAGTTCACGGTTAATAATAAGAGGCGAGTCAATACTAGAAGTTTTATTTGTAGCTGCTTCACTTAACGTAATACTAACCTCAAGTGTCAATGCACCATTTGAGTTGATAGTTGGTGTTAAATTTAATGTAATACCTGTATTTATATAACTTACATTTCTTAAAATACTTGGTGTCGTACCTCCAGTAGAAATATCACTAGCTGATACCTCACTACTAAGTGTAGGGATCTGCTGACCTACATTAATCATACCTGTCATATTGTTAAGTATCATTAAACGTGGTCGTGATAAAATATCTAATACCTTATCTTCTGCATATGCATTAATTATAGAACTAATATTTTTGTTGAAAAAGAGGGAAGATAAACCACCTTTTCCTAATGTCAACGTATGTGCCCCAGAAGTAGAGGTACTCGAAGTCGTAGCTCTTGCCTTATTATTTAGTATACTCCATTCAAACCCAAGATTGTAGTTTTTAGTAATATCTACTTCAGCTAAAGTTACTTCTATCAAGACTTGTAAAGGTAATTGATCTAAACGCTCAATTATTGGTAAAATTTCTTTATATTTTTTAGGTGTAATATACATCATAAGACTATTTGTATATAAATCTGATTGCAAAGAAATATTTTCAGCCTGAAAAGTTGAGCTATTTACCTTATTATCCAAAGTTTGCTCTGGCGCTAAACTATTTCTATTTGTTTGATTAGTATCCGAACCATTAGAAGATTTTCTAGTTGAAAAGATATTTTGGATGATTAACCCCAATTCATCTGCTTTTCGATGCTTAACTTTATATATATATAGTTTAGGTTCATCTATTATTTCCGAAGGAACATCTAGTTTTTTTTGCCAAAAAAGTACCATCTCTAACCATTCAGGCTTAGGCGATAAAATCAATAATGCATTTAATTCTTCAATAGATTCAAACGCAACACCAAGTTCACGACTATTCATAGCAATAGGAATAGAATTCAATTTAAAAATAGCTTCTAGCTTTTCATGAAACTTTTCAACAGAAATATTATGAAGATTTAAAAGATAAGGTCTCTTCTTAAGTAAAGATGGTTGATCGATTAATTTAATCATTTCTAATGCTTGACCGACACTTTGTACTTTACCTTTTAAAACATATATACCTTTACTTAAAGGATACTTCTGAATCTTTAACCCCAGTGTATTGATAAAATTCATCGCTACATAGGGTTCTATATATGAAAAAGGTACAAAAATAATAACTTCTTCATCATATTTTAATGATGAGGGTAATGCTGTTCCAAAGATTACTTGTTTATTTTCTATTTGAGTTACAGCTTTCTTATTACCTCCACTCCTAACAAAAAAAACACCATTCTCTAATTTTATATTTACTTGTTCTGCTAACAAAATCTGCTTCACTACTTTTAAAAGTGCGTCTTTAGACTCAATGCTTGCCATATTAAGAGTTATAGGCTGTTTCAGTTTTTTAACTTTCTTATCAACAGTATAATTTACTTTAAGCACATTTGAAAAAATAAAATCTACAAATTCATGTAAAGGAATTGACTCAACATTTACCTTTACTTTAGTCCCTTCAAATACAATCATTTCATCTTTATTCTTATACTCAAGAAAAGCATTTTTTTTAAGTTTATCTTTTTGAAAAGATGGAAGTTCTTCTAATGTCTTTTTTTCAAGATTGGTAGAAGTTAATTCTTTCTCAAAAAATTCTTCCCTGTAATCCAATCCAGTTTCTTCTTCTAGATTTATTTTATTATCATAGTATTCTGAAGGGGTAATTCGCTCTTTCCCATGTTGAGAAAGACATCCAGTTAAAAATATTTCTCCTATAATCATAAAAACTATATACTTTAATTTCATTCTTTTATATCCTTTGGTTTATATTTACTTGTATTAATATCAAACAACTTTATTTTCCATGTTCGACTAGAATTTTTATCTACAAATGAAACCATTCTCTGAGTTATTTTTTTAATACAAACCGTACTTACAACTGTTTCATTGACTCTAAATAATTTTATTTTATTCTTTAAATTTTTATTAAATAAAGAAACTTGATACTTTTTTTTATCATCAAAAACTAGTCCAATTAATCGGAAGCATTTTTCTTCAATACAAAGCGTTTTATCTTTTACTATCACTGTCAGCCGTTTTGTTTCATTGTTTTCTTCTTTTTTGACTTTGTTAAAGACAATACCCCACTGTTTATCACTAACACTTGTAAGACTTAAGGATTTTATGTATTCTAAAACATAAGTATCTAAACGTTTATTTTGTTCAATTTTATATTTATGAACTGAACTATCACTTGTTATCTTATTACTATTTTTATATTCAAAATAAACAACAGCTATCAAAAGAGTAACATAAAGAAGTATCCACACACTATTTCTCATTTTTCTGACTCCTATAGGCTGATACGGTGGTAGAGATACGCAAAAAGTTTTTTCGTCTATCTTTAGAAAGATTGATTTGATTAAAAATGAAAAATTTTGATTTTTTTCTAGCATAGTTTTGAAAGTTTACAAAAGCTTGGGGTGTACATTCCAAAGAGAGTCTAAGACTCAATACATCATACCATCTATCTTTATTCATGGGCATGTCTTGCCATTGAGTGTTTGAAAGGGTACAGTTTGCTTCTTTTACAAAAGATTGGATATCTTG
>DQSS01000251.1 GCA_015663165.1 Arcobacter sp.
AGGAATAAACAAAAAGAAATGTAAAAAAAACTATACTCTTTCTAAAGAGTTGTTTTCATTAGAGAATGAAATGAATCTCTATTTAGAGATATTAAATTAAAGACAAGGGTAACCATGAACAACCAATATGCAAATAAAGAAGCTTCCTATGAAGAGTATTTTAATAATATAAGAGTTGAATTACTTAATTTAATTCCCAATAATTTACGTGATGGAAAACTTCTTGAAATAGGTGCTGGTACAGGGAATACTCTCATACATGCAAAAGAAAATGGATTTGCTACAGAAGTACATGGTATTGAATTATGTAAAATAACTAACTCCAACCAAGAAAATCCCTTATTAGATAATTTCATTATTGGAAATGTTGAATCGTTAACATTTCCGTATGAGAAAAAGAGTTTTGATGTTATCATATGTGGAGATGTCTTAGAACATTTATTAGACCCCTATACTATGGTAGAAAAACCAAGAGAATATCTAACCGATGATGGTATTATTATCCTTAGTCTACCAAATATAAGAGAAATTAATGTTTTAAAACAAATTGTATTTCAAGGTGATTTCAAATATGTCGAAGCTGGTATATTAGATAAAACACACCTAAGATTTTTTGCAAAAAAAACATGATTTCCCTTTTAGAAGATAGAGGATTTAAGATTAATAAAATTATTAGTAGTGAAAAATGTAATACCAAAAGATATATTAAACAATTAAGAGTTATAAAATTAATAAACTGTCTATTCAAACACCTTTTTGAGGAGTTTGCAGCATTACAATACCATATTAGTGCATATAAGGTAACTAAATGAACAATCAAATTCTAGTCAGTGTTATCATTCCTAGCTACAATCATGAACAATACATTGAAAAAGCTGTATTAAGTGTTGTATATCAAACCTATAAACATATTGAACTAATTGTCATCGATGATGGTTCACAAGATGCATCTCATGATATTTTATCTAACTTATCACAACAACATAACTTTCAATATATCCATCGACAGAATAGAGGTTTACTTAAAACATTAAATGAAGCTCTTTCTTTAACTAGTGGACAATATTTTACTATGCTTGGTTCAGATGATTATTTCTATGAAGATAAAATTGAAAAACAAATTAGTTTTTTTAAATCAAACCCTGCATATGCACTCTGTTATGGCAATGTGACATTTATTGATTATCATAATAATATACTTAAAAATGGAAAAACAAAATATTTTCAATCGGGATATATTTTTAATAAATTACTTCATAGAAATTTTATTCCACTTCCTACTGTAATGTTAAAAACCGAAATAATCAAAAAGGTTAATGGATTTGATGAAAGATTTTTTTTAGAAGATTATCCATTATGGCTAAAAATTTCAAAAAAATATCAAATTGGATATATCAAAGACTGCCTAACCTACTATCGACTGCATGATAGTAATGTAAGTGGAAATATAATTAAGATGATTAAAGAGACAGAAAAAATACTTAAAGACTGGGAAAATGAACCTGAATATCAAAAGTCAATAAATAAACTCTATCTAAGATGGTTTGCTGACTTATCTAAAACAGATGCTTTATCCCAAACAAAAGAATATATGCAAAAATCTTTTACATCATCCTTTTATAAACCAAGATTTATTAAAAGTGCCATTAGATATTTCTTAAAACAAAATAATTAGTGAGTATTTAATCCTTTTTCACAAACAAATCTATTTGCTTGTTGATTTTTTTTCATTAACGCTATCTCTTTTGATGGATTACCTCTATTGTGCATTTTGTGAAATAAATGAAAAACATTGGCTGCATTTTTACAAGATTTCAATGTTGCCCCATATGCTTTAAATCTCCATGTTAGATCAGTATCATCACTTAACGCACTGCCCCCATAGCCTTCATCAAATCCATTAATAGCAACAAAATCTTTTCTAAAACATGAAAAATTACATCCTAAGATTTCTATATTCCTATTTTTTTTATTCAATATTTTTTTATAAAAAAGACTATTGGGTGAGACATAAATTCCCTGTTCATATTTGACACTCTTATCAAACATTAAATCAAATTGTATTAAGTAGTTCTTTTCAACATCCAAAGAGATTAAATGGTTTGAAAAAATCTTCTGAGTAACCTTCTCATTTAAATTAACTCTTCTTCCACTTAAAACTGTTTTTTCTTCAACAAGTTTCACATGCCCATCTATAAATGTTGTATAAGGAATGCAATCACCATCTATAAAGATAAGATATTCTCCATCAGCAGCAAGAATACCATTATTCTGAGATCTTGCTTTTCTTAAGCCCTTATCTTCTTGTATTGTATGTTTAACTTCTAATCCCTCTATAGAAGTCACATACTTCAACATATCAGAATCATTTCCATCTTCTGCAATAATAACTTCAAAATTTCTATATATTTGTTTTTTTAAATTACAAATTATTAATTTCAAAGCCTCTATATTTTTATAAACTGCTATAATTACACTAACTTTCAAATCTTATACTCCCTATATCTCTTAATTATACTTTTCCTATTTTACTAAAAATATACTCTACTCTTTTTTCATCAGTATGATATACTTTAGTATATTCCATAGCACTTTTAGCAATTCTTTCTCGTTTATCATCATGCTTTAAATAATATTCACACAATTCAACTAAGTCACTTAAATCATCTTTACAAAAAACTACTTCTTTCTCATCACGATAGTTATTAGGTATGATAATACCTGGTTTTTGAGAAATCATAAAACTACCAATAGCAGGAACTTCCCAATACCTCATGGTATCCCAACCTCCTCCACGAAAATTTAACACAACTTTACATCGTCCTAACTCTTTTAAATATTCACTACCTTTTCTTTTATATTTACTAAACTTCTGATTTCTTTGTGTACCATTTGATTTACAATCAAATTTATCTTCTAATAAATCAAGAACATCTTTTCTTATTTTATGTGATTCAACAGCCCAAAAACTAACATCATACTTAAAATCATAATCAATGATGGGCATTCTATTGTAATTAAATGACATGGGTAAAGGAAAAATATTATTGTTATATTCTGTATTAATCAAATATTCTCTTTTAAAAATATAATCAATTTTTCTTTTTGACAATACCTTTTCGATTAAATCAGCCCGTTTATAAGACTCTAAGTCCTTTAAAATTCCATCACTTCTATCACCTCCATCAATTAAAACAATCGGTACTTTTGAAGGAATAGAATCAATAACTTCCAAATAGTTCTCTAAACAATCTACTTTACTTGCACCAATAAAAACATAGTCAATATCTTTAATACTCCTATTAAATAAAGACAAAATAAAAGAATTTTTTATATATCCAATATTTTTAGGATATTTTCTATATGGAATATGATATTTTTTATTCCAAGGATAATCCACTATATTTTGAAAACCAAAGTTCTTAACCAATCCAGTATAAGTTAAATCTTGTACATAATCTGCTGATTTACTATTAATATATAATATTTTCATTTATTCCCTTTTTCATCATGTTAGTTTATTATAATATTAAGCAGTTTATTCAATTGTTTAATATTATCAAACTTCTCTTTCGCTTTTTCATACCCTGCCAAAGAGAGCTGTTCTTTAAGTTCAGAATTTTTATAGAGTAGCGTTATCTTTTCTGCTAAATCTTCCGAACTTCTATCAAAAAGCAACCCAGTTTCACCATCATCTATAATCTCTAAAGGTCCAGCCTTATTAGTTGCTATCATGCAAACTTTATTCATCATCGCTTCTATAACTACCAAACCAAATGTCTCTTTAGGTGTTGCCAATATATTCACATCAAAAAGTTGCAT
>DQSS01000337.1 GCA_015663165.1 Arcobacter sp.
ATGAACTAAAGAATGCAGATTATCTTCATGACAATGGATTATTTATTGGTAATTCTCAGGTTTGTTTAGAAAATGAAATTAAGTTTTTAGCAGAGGTATTATAATGAAAGTATTATTACTACTTGCAGATGCTTTAGGAATAAGCCTGAATGTAGAGATAGATAATTTGAAGTATAATATTATTTATTTATTTACTAGAAATTCTTAAAGTTAATTAATATAAAATGAATTTGAGAAATATTAATTTATTTAAACAACTAAAATTATCTTTTGGATACAAAGTCGGTACAATAATTGTATCTTTTTTTCTATTAAAGTTTATGATTGAGTATTTGGGTGTTGTGAATTACGGTATTTGGTCAATTATATTGAGTTTTATTACTTGGGTCTTATTTTTTGATTTTGGTATAGCCAATGGAGTAAAGAATAAAGTTGCTGAAAGTTTAAGTTTAAATAATAATGAAGCACCCCTATATATTTCTACTGGATATATGATTCTATCTTTATTTGTTCTAATTGTATATATTTTATTTTATTTTATTTCTTATTATATTAATTGGCAAATTTTTTTTAATACAAATTCCTTTAGTAATATTGATTTGCAAAACTTGATGTTAATATCATTGTTCTTTATTCTACTTAACTTTGTTTTATCCATAGTTAATGCAGTTTTTAATGCATCCCAAAATGCATCTTTAATTGTTTTAAATCAGTTTTTATCACAAACAATTGCACTTATTATCCTATATTTATTAATAATTTATTCGGATACTAATATCTACTATATTGCAGTTAGTTATGGTTCTTCATTAGTATTATCCAATATAGTAGTGTCAATATGGTTTTATAGAAACAATAGAATATTATCTCCGTCTATTAAGTATATTGATAGAAAAAAAATTAAAGAAATATTAGCATTAGGGTTAAATTTTTTTGTCTTACAAATTACAATTTTAATTATTATAAATAGTGATAAAATAATAATAACTCAATTGTTAGGATTAGAGTGTATTGCTAGTTATGATATTTTATATAAATATTTTAGTATTTTACTTATAATACATGGTGTTGTAAATACTCCTTTATGGTCAATTTATACAGAAGCTTATAGTAAAAACGATTACAATTGGATAGAATCTACACTATTAAAAATGATTAAATTAATGTTTTTATATGCTGGAATCGCTTATTTTATGTATATATTCGGTGCTGAAATCATAACATTATGGATTAATGAAGAAATTAGTAGGCGGCTTACAATATCAAATTATATCTACATGTCAGTTATGATACTTTTTTTTATTTGGTATACTATTTTTGCATATTTTACAAATGGTATAGGAAAAACAAATATTCAATTAGTGTCATCCGTTCTAGGTGCTGTTATTAATATTCCATTATCTATATATTTTGTAAAATATATAGATATGGGCTTAAATGGAATACTATTAGCTACTATAATTTCTTTAAGTATCTTTGGTATACTAGGTCCAATACAAGCAATAAATGAATTAAAATTAATGAAAAAGAAGAATTAAATGAAAAATACAAAAAATATTGAAATTAGTGTAATAACTGTTTGTTATAATGCTGAAAAAACGATAGAAAAAACGATAGAAAGTGTTATAAATCAAAATTGTGAAAGTTGTGAATATATAATTATAGATGGCGGATCTACCGATGGTACTTTAAATATAATTAATAAGTATATTGATGATATTAATATTGTAATTTCTGAAAAAGATAATGGTATAGCTCATGCCTTCAATAAAGGTATACTTAATTCAAGTGGAAGTTATATTAATTTTTTAAATGCTGATGATTATTATGAAGAAAATGTATTAAATAATATGTTGGACATTATTGAAAGTGGTACTATGCTTGCATGGGGAAATACTTATACTCTTAATGTAAATGAAAGAAAATCTCATAAAAAGCATCATCAAAAAAGTATATGCACTTCTTTTCCTTTTTCTCAATGTTCGCTTTTTTATAATAAAAAATATTTTGAACAATTTGGAATTTTCAATTCACAGTATACAATAGCTATGGACATTGATTTATTATTTCGAGGTTTTTTTAAGGTGAAAAAACAAGAGTTTGAGTTTTATATTTCAACTCAAAGAGAAGGCGGTGTAAGCGACAAATATAGACTAAAAGGATATATCCAATACTTTAATATTGCAAAGAAGGAATGTGGGTACTTAAAAAGTGCATATGGGTTTTTATATAAACTATTATCATTTGTAGCATATATTTTGAAAATAAGACATTAGTTATGATGAATTTTATTAAAGATATGGGATTTTTATTTATCAATTATTTTTTAAACTATATTCCTTCACGAAAAATACGAATGATAATGTATTATTTAATTTCTAATAAAAGAATTAGTTATAAATCAACAATTGGTATCGGAGTAAAAATATTAAATATAAAAAATGTGTATATTGAAGATTATGTTAATATTAATTACGGTTCCATATTAGATGGGAGGGGTGCTAAAATTGTAATATCTGCTAATACAGATATTGCTCCCCAAGTTAATATATGGACTCTACAACATGACACTGAGTCTAGTTCTCATATGTCTCAAGCAAATAGTGTATATTTAGGATACGGCTGTTGGATTGGAAATCGAGCTATTATATTGCCAGGTAGTAAACTTTCTAAATATACTGTTATAGGAGCAGGTTCTACATTTAAGGGTATTTCAGATGAACAAGATATTTATGTTTCAGGAAAGAATAGATTATTGACAAAAAAGAAAGCAATTTTAGAAACTAGCTTTAAGCTTTCGGGAATAAGAAGATTTAGATGAAAATTGTTAACATACAAGAAAAAAAATTAGCTTTATTAGTATTTTCAGTTTTATTTCTTATTGTTCCCGGGAAATTATTTTTTGATTCTATAGAAAGTGGATATTTAATTGTACCTGTTAGCATATTATTATTCATACTTTTTATATTCTCAAAGTATAAATTGAAAATTTTAAAAGAAGATGTTTTATTTATCTCTTTTTTTATTTATCTTTTAATTAGTTCCTTTATTGTTGGACTACTTAATATTGATTCATACTTTAATTTTAATAATTTAATAACTTCATCTTTTAATATATTTCTATATGTATTTATCAGTATATTATCATTTCATTTTTTTAAAAAAAATAGACTTGAATATATCTTTTTCTATTTATTAGTAATATTATTGTCATATGCATGGTTTAATTACTTATTATTATGGTTTGGTGTTTTTAAACCTGTTGAGGAAGATTTATTTAGAAGATTTTTAATGCCGTATATAATGAGAGGAATTTTTAATGAGCCATCTCATTTTTCAGTATTTATAGTTTTATTGTATACATTAGTTAAAATTAAAAATAACTATATATCTAAAAAAAGATTGAAGGTAATAGGATTTATTACATTCATATCTACAGTTTTGTCATTGTCATTTTCAGGTATTATATTGTTTTTAGTATTGTTAATAATTAGTTCAAGTATATATAAAAATATTTTATTTTTATTTTTATTTATACTTTTGTTTATACTAATTCAAAATTTTTCACTTGATTCAATGACAGAATTAAATGATATATTTAATAGATTTTCTAGAATAATTGATGGTACAGATGCATCTGCGAATTACCGTTTATTCGATACATGGATTATAGTTTCATCATTTACAACAATTGTTCAGCTATTATTTGGTATCGGTATCGGACAATTTGGGTCATATTCTGTTGATATTTTGGGCTTTTCTATTAGTGAACCATTTGTTGCAAGTAATATATTTTCGATAGTTTTTTCATTTGGTGGATTGTCATATTTGTTATTTTTAATATTTTTGCTGTATTACATGTATAAAAAGGTTGGACGTATGTCATTAGTGTTTAGTGTATCTCTATTTACACATGGTTATTTTGGAGGAGTATTTTTTGTTCTCTTTATATATTACTTTTTAAAGGATAAAAATGAATTTATTTTATATAAATCCAATGTCATACAATAACTTAGGAGAATATGACCATTCACTACTTAGTAATCTTGATAATAAGAACGGCGAAATATATTTTTTTTCTTCGACTAATTTTGAATTTTCATTAGATGAAATCAAAAATATCCCTATTTACAATTATAATAATAAAAAAAGTATATTTAAATTATTTTCATATTTATACAGTCAAATTACTTTAATATTTTATATTAAAAAGATTAAGCCAGATGTTATTCATTTTCAATGGTTTAGATTCTCATTATTTGATTACTTGGTTCTGTTAATTATACAAATATTTAATAAAAAAGTAAAGATAATTTATACTGCACATAATATATTGCCACATAATCAAAGATTATTCGATAAATATTTTTACAAAAAAATATATGAAATCGTTGATATTGTAATAGTACATGATAATAGAAGTAAAGAAAAATTATTTAATGAATTTATTGGTAATAGAGAAAAAATAAGGGTTATACCACATGGAGTATTCCAAAAAAAAGAAAATAATGATGATTTATTACCTTTGTATGAAAAGCAAAAAGATGAAATTATTTATGCTGTAATCGGTGGAATAGGTGATTATAAGAATATTGAAGAGCTTATTAAAATATGGCTGTCCTATGATATGAAAAAACAGTCGAAGAAAAAATTGCTCTTAGCTGGTAGATTTTCGTTAAAGATGAAAAAAATTATACAGAAGATGGAAGATAGTAAGAATATAATTTGTATTGATAGGTATTTATTGAATTCTGAAATAAATTTTTTACATAAGATTAGTGATGTGGTAATTGCAGCATATAGTAATATTTCACAAAGTGGAGCATTAATGACTGCTATTGCTAATAGGATACCTGTTATTGTTACTAATGTTGGTGGTTTGGATGAAGTATTATATGTAGGTAACATAGGTTGGAAAGTTGATATTAATAATCTATATGTTGAATTATTTAATTTATTAATTAACATGGACAAGAAGCAGATTAAAACAATTTCATGTGATCTTCCTGAATGGGAGAATGTTTTATCATATTACTCATGGAAAAATATTTCCAGCAGTACATTAAAATTATACGAGGAAAAAAAATGATATATATTATCTCACCATTTGAATCTAAAATAGAAGCTAGAGGGACAAGAAATATTGAGTTGTCAAATTTATTAGTTAAAAATGGATATGAAGTTACTTTTATTACTTCAAATTTTAGCCATCAAATAAAAAGTAATTATTCAACTAATGACATGTATAAAAAACTAACTGATGAAAAATATACTTCTAAGATACTTGATGTACCTCCATATTTTTCAAATCTTTCCCTAAAAAGAATGATTACTCATATTGTTTTTGCATACAAAATGTATAAGTATTTATACAAAAATATAAAGTATGGTGATACCGTACTTACATCCTCAATTCCACCTGAATTAACTTTATCTATCTATTTACTAAAAAAGAAGAAAAACTTTAATTCTATTGTCGATGTTAGAGATATATGGCCAGATGCTTTTCCTCTAAAAAATAATGTAATCGGTAAGCTATTTAGCTTTTATTGTAACTTTATATACAAAATGACATTAAAAAGTTTTGATAAAATAGTTTATGTCGCATATTCATTTGATTATTGGATTTCTAAATATACAACTAATGAAGAAAAGGTAATGATTTCACTAGGTTATGATCTCGAAAGATGGAAAAATATAGAATATAAATCAAAAAGTAAAGAAATTAATTTAATTTATATTGGAAATTTATCTTATCAATTTGATATAAGTCTTATAGTTGACTTTGTAAATAGAAACAGTAATTATAAATTTCATATTATTGGTGATGGCGATACTTTTAATGATATTGTAAATAAGTCTACTACTTCAAAAAATATGTTTTATGGAAGATGCTCTCCTGATAAGGTAGTAGAAATAGCTTCAAAAGCTGATATCGCAATTTTACCAATTAAAGAAGATTCAACAGCTTACATGCCAAATAAGTTGTTTGATTATTTGGGAGCTTCGATACCTATATTATCTTTAGGTATGAATGATTCATCAAAATTTATAGAAAACAATGATATTGGTTGGATAGTTAAATATGATATTGATGATATAACTAATCTTTTATTATCTATAAGTTCTAAAGATATTAATTTAAAATATGAAAATGTAAGTAGAATAAGGGAAGATTATTCTAAAGACTTTATTTATAAAACTTTTTTAGATGTTATTAAATCTTTTGAAAATGGAGAAAGCAAATGAACACAGTTTCGATAATGGGTTATGATATATATGCTGAAAATGTCAGTACTATAAAACTAGAAGAGAGTAAGCAGATTATTAATACAGTTAATCCTCATTCATATATAGTTGCCAAAAATGATAAACTTTTTTCTATTGCATTACACTCTTCTGATATTATTCTTCCAGATGGCAGTGGATTTGTTATTGCTGGTAAGTTCATAAATAATACAAAAATTAAAAAGATTGCAGGTGCAGATATTCACAGTCATCTCTTAAAAATATTAAATCAAAGTGGGGGAAGTTGTTTTTATATGGGTTCCTCAAACAATACATTAAACAAAATTAAAGAAAAAATTAAATATGGATTTCCAAATATAAAGATATCTATTTATTCTCCACCATATAAAGATAAGTTTTCAGAAGAAGAAAATAATAATATAATAGATGCAATCAATAAAGTTAAGCCTGATGTATTATTTGTTGGGATGACAGCGCCTAAGCAAGAAAAATGGTTACATGAAAATCAGAAAGAATTAGATTTTAAAATAGCAACCTCAATAGGAGCAGTTTTTGACTTTTATGCTGGAACAATTAAAAGACCATCAAATTTTTGGATTGATTTACACCTTGAATGGCTACCGAGATTTTTGAATGAACCAAAAAGGCTTTGGAAGAGGAATTTAGTTTCGACTCCATTATTTTTGATAGATATGTTGATTTTTAAATTGAAGAAAAAGCGAAAAAGGGGTCTGACCCCTAATATTTCATTATTTATCTTTTTCACCTTCTTCTACTTTTTTAATTGTTTTAAGACTTTATTATACTGAAATTATATTTGCTTTTTGGGTAAAATTATTTTTGGCATGTTCC
>DQSS01000163.1 GCA_015663165.1 Arcobacter sp.
ATCTAAAGTTCATTTGGATATATTTAAAATTATAAAGTGGTTAAACCTTGCTTTATATAATATAACAACAGAACTTGACGAATTTAATTCGGTTGTTATGAATGAAAAAACAGAATTCTGAAAATATTAACTCAAGTATCTATAAATATGTAAGTAAAATTATTTCACTATCTTGATATCAGGTAAATCTTCACTAAATTCTCTATCTATTTGATGTATCTGTTTTCGTATAACACCTCTTTTTTTATATGCTTCATCAAAACAAAATAGTTTAAATTCATCTATATCTATGTCATCTATTGATTCAACATGAGGAAATAATAATTTTAAATAAGCTGTAGTTAATCGTTTTACTGCATTAACATCTCTTGTGTCAGCATGAGATGGTACATCTAAAAGAGAATTAACAATTGGAGAGTATGATATATCATCTCTCAATAGATGCAGTATTTCGCTAAAGTATTCAACATTTAATGTATTACCATCTAAAATCATACTTTGATTCATTCTAGGCATTTCCCATCCCTTGATAAAGCCATGAAACCTATCTAAAAAGGCAGACTCTCTAAATACATCAGGAAGTGGTTCAAAATAGCTTCTAACCATAGGATTATTATCCTCATCTAGCGGTATGTTTCCTAATATTATAAATCCTGCATTTGAAGTTTGTCTAACATTAGCAATTGAAAATGTTCCACTCTCTAAAAAACTCTTTAATCCACCTGCGATTTCACTTTCATCTTTTAGTGTAATTGTTTGAATTTCATCCATTGCAACATAATCGTAATTTATTATTACACCTGGCATCTGTTTAGCAACATCATAAAGAAGTTTAGCTCTTGTAACTACACCACCACTAATAAGCCATCCAAATTTACTTAAATTACCAAATATATATGATTTGCCAGTACCTTTTGGTGCTAGTTCTATTAAGTTAACCCTAGGCTCTACAAATACTAACAATCTACTTAAAAAGGTTATCTTTTGCCCCATACTACTAAATCCATCAGGGTTATATTCCATGGCTCTTATTAGTAAATCAACCCATTCTTCTGTAGTAAAGTTTTTTCTAGCTTCTTTGAAATAGTCTAAATCTACTTTATATGGAGAAAATGATTTAAAATCAACTAATTCAATATATTTTTCTTTTTCACTATTGTTATATGTAAGTGTAACAACACCCCATACTTCACCACTTTTTAATTCTTTATGTTTTTTAGCAACATACTTTTCAATTCTTGTTTCATTAAATTTAATTCCAATATCAGGGATAGAAAACTTTAATATATCTTTTTTGATATCAGGTTCAATAATAAGTCTGGCTAGAATTTTTTTATCCTCACCCTCCCAAATCTCTTTTTTAATTGTCTTGTCATCGCTAGGCATATGCTCTTTTAAAAAATTATTAATTGATTTTGAATCTACATTACCAAATTCATCACTGTATCTTTTAACTAACCAGTCTTTAATAAAAGATGGGATATTTTTTCCACCAAATATAGAGTAATTTTTTGTTGTCTTATGAACACATTCATTTTCAAAATATTTTTTTATCTTTTCATCTAGCATGTCTTTTCCTTGTGATGTTTAACAATTTAATTAAAATAAATCTTCCTCTTCAAAACCTTTTTTGACAGGTGGATTTTGTTTTATAGATTCTATAATAGTTCTTTTTTGATTTGATTTATATATTTTAATAATTGGAACAATTACTTCTTCTGGAGTTGCTCCACCATGTGCTTCTCTTCTTGTTTTATTGTTTAATGAAGTGTGATTTAGCGATACTAGATATCTTCCACATTTTGGAAAATCATATGAGAAGTAATTTGTATCATCCAAAATATCATCTACTTTTGCACATCTACCCTCATGTTCGTCATTATCAAAACTATTAATTTTAGTTTGAAAACTACAAAAAGCACTAAATCCATGGTCTGATACTATTGTTAAATCATCTTGAATATGATTATCTAAAATATTTTTTATAATATCTATTTCTTCTATAAGATTTTTAGGATATTGATATGAATGTTGCTTATGAATATAATCTCTATCTAATGCATCTGTTTTCTTGATATCTTCAAATTTATTACAATGTGTGGTTGTAGGTAATTTTGACTTTGATAAATAGAATTCACATCTGAATCCTTTACTTATAGCATAGTTTTTAATGACTCCTAACCATTCAATACCAAGTCCATCAATCCAAAAAGTTTTTTCTTTATTGATACTAAAATCTGATACTTCCTTAAAAGTTGTATCTGCATACCAATTAAAAAAACTATCTTTATCTCTATTTTTTTCGTGTAAAATATCTTTTAGTTTTATTGATAATTTATTATTAATTTTAGAATTTTTATACTCTATAAAATAGTTTTCAACCCATTCAATACTATTAACAAAATCCACATTATCAATATAAGAATTTAAATCATTATAGTACTTTTTAATATATTCATCATTTACTTTATTTAAAGCATAGAAATTAACTATATATTCCTTTTCGACTTGTGTTATACCTGTTAATATAGGAATCAACTGTTCATAATTTTCCAATAGTTGTCTTAGCTTTACTTCTATATTCTTTGATGGCTTACTTTTGCTATAGAAATCTATTAATATGTCATATCTTTGAGATATATAAGTAGGATTATATTCATCAAAGATATCAAACCATATTTTCTCTATTAGTGTATCACTTATATTGCTAGACTTAATAACTTCATAGAAATAATTATTGTTATTATTTTCTAAAACTGCATAACCTTTCAATAACCATTTAAAATATAAATCTTGTTCTGCACATATTTTTTTTAAAATTTCACTTGGAGTTAATAGATGTAAATTTAATTTACTTTTTAATATTTGTTCTAAATCGTGCTCTTTTAAATCGACAATTAATCTATTCCAATATTCTATTTCATTTTTTTTGAAATTAAGAGGAAAATTTTTATGCATATATTTTTCTATAAATTCTTTTTGATTGGAAATATTATTTATATGAATTAAATCATCATTATGTTGATTATTAATTCGTGCTACTAAAGGACGAGGAGAACATATAATATTATTTGTTGGAGAACTGTAAAAATTTAGCCAATCTTTTATGCTATCAAGTGTATTACTAAAAGGAACTTCAAAATCTACAATATTTAAATCTATTTTATCATTACTTGAATCAATTTCATAAACAAAATCATATTCGTTTTTTCTGTAATAAGTATTGAAATATTTATTGTTAAACCTACTCTTAAGTCCAAACATAGGGATAATAATATGTATATTTTTATTTTCAATAGAAAATAGATTATCAAAAAAGTTTTTGAAATCATCTTGATTATAAAATCTAACTATCTCTGATATAGAAAATAAAATGGTATTTTCTTCAATCTTATTTATTATGCGATTTAGTTTAGATACTCCAAACCATTGATTTTCATTAGTTTGAAATTCTCTTAAATCTTTTATAGTATATCCGCATGAAGAATATATATTTTTTAGTTCAAAAATATTTTCATAGTTATTTACCAAGAGAACTTTTGAGTTAAATCTAGTTATTTTGTTATCTTTAACTATTGCTTCTAAGTCATTAAGTGTCATCTTAATCCTCGATATACTTTTTTAATACATTATAAAGTGCTATATCATTATCAACATGCTCTATAATAATTGGGCTAAGATTTAAATACTTTATTCTATTTTTAAATTGTTTAATTTCATCTATAGTAGGTATTGGGAAAACTTCACTTGACGGTGTATCTTGTGTTTCTATGTCTACATCATCTAAAGGAGCAGTTGAAGTCGATACAGATGGCTTCTGTTTTATATTATGCCATTGTAAAATTAGCATTCCAACTCTATCTTCACTCCATCCTGCTATATCACTATCGGTATTTGCTCTAATATTCGATTTTATATATTCATATATTTCAGAGTATTCACTTGGTAGTATATTAAGATTTAATGATTTGATGAATTTATCAAAATATATTTCAAATCTATTTTTTACCAATAATAGTTTTAAATCTATCAATAAGCTATTATTGTTGATAATATTAACAATTTCCTTAATATCATCAAGCTTAATATCATCATCATGAGCATTAATTAATTTTGTTAATTTATTTATTACATCGATAATATTTTGATTATTTGTTTCATATTTAATTGTCCATAATGGATAATTTGCTTGATTTAACCATTCTTTGATTTTAAAAGTATATTGAATTATACCAAGTCCATCTTCTAATGAAAAAAGTTCTTTTAATATATCAATAAAGGCATCTTCTGCTTCAGTTCCAAACTTAACTCTTATGTCTGTTTTCGTTTTTTCTTCAAAATATTTAAATATTTCAACTATATTATCTCTTAGTAAAAAGCCTTCAATTTTTCTACCATTCCCAACTTCATAAAATTTACCCTCAAATTTTTTCAAAGCAAAAGAAAGTATTGCAAATGAAATAGGATTAGAGTATAAGCCATACGGTGGTTTTGTAAGAAATTTTAAACTTTTTGTTAAATTAATTTCTCCAGTTTTCTTTTTCTTACTCATTACATGATTTATTTCATTAATAATGGATACTAAAAAGTGAGTTGAGTTTTCATCTTTAATATTAAAATTTTCATCAAGTACATAATCATTGCTATTATCTTTAATTAAATTAATTAGTGGTTTATTGGAACCACTAAGATTAGAATTTAATTCATCTCTATTTAAAGAAGTTATAATTTTTTCTGGAATACTTTTTGACGGGTTTTGTTTATTCCATAAATTTATATTATTTACAATGCTATTATCTGCACCAAAATTAAATATTTTTTTTGATATTGAATTTAATTCATTAGATATATTACTAATAGAAATTCCATTTTTAATATCATTTTTGTAATACATAGTAACAGCACTTTGTTTTAAAGTGCTTATATACTGTTCTACTAGTTTTTCGGCTTGAATCTTGCTTCTTTGAGTTTCATCTTCGTGATTATGCTTACTAGCAACAATACTTCTTGCACTATAATTGATAAAATCTTCATATCGCTTACTACTAAAACTCTCTTCAATTACTAGAAATATGATAGTTTCATAATCTTGGGCTAATTGATTTAAAGTATGTTTTATTTGTAATATTTCATTTTCTTCTATAGCAAAGAAAACCATAATATTTAGAGCATAATCAAATTTAAATTTATCGCTATACCTTTTTATATCATAGTCTTTAATATTGGCTTCCCTAATATCAATCTCGCTGTATCTTAAAATGCCATTTTTAAGAATACTCTTTATTTCACTTTCTTTAGGTTTTAAAATATTAATAATTTTTTTATAGGTATTGTCTTTTATTCTTTGTTTTTCATTAGAAATTTCATTTTCTGGTAAAGTAGTAGAAGATACAAGATATAAACCATCTGCATCTTTTGTAATGTATTTTTTATGAATTGTTTCTAAAGCTTCATCTAATATTGAGTGATACTTTGTAACACGAAAAATATGTTCTAAATTTTCTTTATTTGGTTTAAGTATTTTATGAAATTCTAGTTCATTTCCACCAATAACTTTATTTAAAATATTTAATAATAATATCGCTTTTAAAATTACAAGATAGTCACGATTTATTGATTCAATTTCTTTAGAAATAGCATATTTTGTTAAATATGTTGATAGTTTTTCATCTTCCTCAAATATATTTAGAAAGTAATCCCATAGATAACTAACATCCATTAAGTAGTTGGTGTCATTTTCAAGAAAAGAGTTAAAACCATTATCAGCATATAAAAAACTAAATATACTTCTATTTGATGATTTCAACTGTCTTGCGATAAGGGATAATATTAATCCACTATACGGATGAATAGGTATCATATCAAAAAGATTTTTCACACCCATACTATTATCTTCATGATTTAAAACATATTTATTTAAATCATTGAAATTACTATTTTCTCTTAATTTTGAAACTATACCTTTATGATTGTCATTTTTAATAATAGAATTTGCAAGGAGCATATAAGTAGTTATATCTTCCATCTTATAGTGCGTTAATTCAAATCTATCATATACTTTAGTAATATCCTCTTGCAGCATTTTATTACTATTTAGTGTTCTGTGTGCCACTATAAATAAAAATACATTATTATTTTTTATATTTTCAGATAAATTTTGTAACATCATTAGTATATCGTTATATCTTTCTACTTCTAATATGGGAGTGAACTCATCCCAAAATAAAGTTATATTGTTATAACCATACTTTTTAACGATTGAGGAAGCATCTTCAAGAAATTTAATAATATCACTAGTTATTACATTCATTCCTCTTTTAATTAGTTCATCTTCACAAAGTTTTAAGATAGTACTATTGTGTTGATTTAATTCTTCTATTAACTCATTTGTATCATCAACTTCATCTATGAGCCTTGATTTTTCTATTATTCTTTGCCAATATTCAGAATCCATTTCAACACGATTTTTCATGTCACTATAAGAGTTAGCTATAGTATCATTGATATTTGCTTTCTTAAATGCCTTTACAACTTCTTGCTGAATAGCAAAACCAAAAGTTTTACTATCACTTATATGATAACTTCCTTTTAGTATAATTGGAAATGTTTTTAAATTTTCTCTTATGTTAAGAAGCATAGGCTTTAATCTAGATTCTTTAATTGAATTATTTATATAGTCATTTATTTCTTCTGAATTTTTAGAAAATAAATTTTTTATAACTGTAGTTGCATGAGTTTTACCACTACCAAAAGTTCCTTGTAACCATACAGATTTTTCTTTTTTCGTATACATACTCATAGTATTTTCTAAAAGTTTATAAAAATCATTATGGCAAATAAATTGTTTCCAATAAAAATCATTTTCATCTTTTATATCGCAGACTGGTGAAAATGTATCGTTTAAACTAACTACTTCATTCCATTTCATTTTTTATTACCTCTGCTAAAATTTCTGTATAGTTTAAATCTTTTAAAAATATATTATCCAACCCTTGGTTTAAATCAACATCTATTAATTTTGTATTCTCTGCAATAAATCTTAATTTAGATGTGAAAACATCTTTATCTATTCCAAATAATTTATAAGGTCCACCTTTGAAGCTTTCACTATAAAATTCACTAACTCTAAAATCAGTTCTGTTTAAATTTTCTTTTAATTTATATAGTAAAAATAATATCGCTATATTTGAAACATCATTTGTACCTATTTTTTCTACAAATCTAACATTTTTTTCTTTAGTTATATTCCCAATTTTTAATTCATTACCTAGAGGTGTCGAATCAAAAAGATTTACAAGTGAATTTATACTATGCTTAACAGTAGTTTCCGCAAGTTGAGTGTATTCTTTTGCTATTATTGCTAACTCTTTTGATGAGAATTTTTTATTTCTTTCAATGTCATCAACAAACCAATTAATTAAACTTGAATGAAAATATAAATTTGTATAGATAATTTGATATCTAATATTATCAGATTTTCCTTGTAATAATGCACATAAGGGAGTGATGTTTTTTGCTTTTTCATCTAATAATTCAGCATCTCGTAACCATTTTTTTAATGAGATTTTTTGTTTAGTTCCAAGCTCATTATCTATTACCCATGGTAAGCCTTTGTTTAAAAAAGCTGTTAACCATTCTAGTCTTAATCCAAAGTCCCCATAATCATTAAAACCTTTTACTGTTCCAAAACTGTTATTTTTACCTACTACTGAAATATGAGCTGAGTCAGCCATTACACATCCTTTATTATGAAAATCTAAACATTTACTACAGTGTATACATAGGTTTGTATCCACTTGTACTGTTGGAAAAACATTCAATGCCCCAGTAGGACATTCTGCTTCACAACTGCCACAATGAACACAATAACTAGTTTTATAAGCTACTTTTTTTAAATGACTAATATTAATTACATCATCGTGATTAGCAATAATTGTTTCTTTGTTTTCTTCGTTATTATAGCCAAGATTTAACATTTTTTTACCAATATTGATATTTATATTATTACCATTATTATCAACTTTATAATTACCTAAAACTTTTAACCATTCAAAAATATCTTCTTTTGAATTTTGTAAATTTACTTCTATCTTATTTTTATTACTCTGAAT